>NZ_JAWOCL010000054.1:0-18688 GCF_046483825.1 Sodalinema sp. | reverse complement strand
GTGTCGAGAACGTCCCCAAATCCGGGCCTCTAGTGGTAACTAGCAATCATGCCAGTTATTTTGACCCACCGATGATTTCCTGTGCGGTGGAGCGTCCAGTCGCCTACATGGCGAAAGAAGAACTGTTTAAAAATCCCATCTTTGCCAAAGCAATTCGTTTGTATGGAGCCTATCCTGTGAAACGTAAAGCCGCCGATCGCAGTGCGATTCGCTCGGCTTTAGAGTATTTAGAACAGGGATGGGCCACGGGGGTGTTTCTCTCAGGAACTCGTACCCGCGATGGTCGCATTCCCAACCCGAAACCTGGTGCTGTTTTGATTGCGGCTAAAGCTCAAGTCCCAATTTTACCGGTTTGTCTTTGGGGAACTCAAGCCATTTTTCAAGGCTCCTCCAAGCCGCGATCGGTTCCGGTGACGATTCGCATCGGAGAACCTGTTAACCCCCCGCAATCGGGCGATCGCGAGGGGTTAGAGGCTGTCACTCAACACTGTACTGAGGTGATTGAGTCACTTCATGATCTCGGTCGTTAGGGAAAAAACAATGTCGGGGCGAACCTTGATGGTGGCCCTCTTCTGGCAAGAGGCGAGAGGGGTTTGACCCCTGAGGGTTGTGTCCCTGAATTGGTTGGCTTTAAAGACGGGGTACTTTAGAATCGGGCAAACCCTACCCGAATGGCATGACTATGACTCAATACGTCGAAGTTCTCTCCAATAAGACCGCCCTGATTGATCGCAGTGTGGCTTTGATTGTCGAGAAAATCCAGGGTGCGATCGCCCAACGGGGAACCTGTACCATCGCCCTATCCGGGGGAAGTACCCCGAAACCGATCTACGAGGCGATCGCCGGCCATGACTTACCCTGGGACAACCTCCATGTCTTCTGGGGTGATGAACGCTACGTGGCCCCGGATCATCCCGATAGTAACCAACGCATGGCTCGTGAAGCGTGGCTCGATCGCGTTCCCTTCCCCCCCGAGAACCTACATCCGATGCCAAGCCAGGGTCAAGATCCCGAGAGTGATGCCCAGGCCTACGACCAACACTTACAAGCATTTTTTGGCCTAGAATCGGGGCAGTTTCCTCAGTTCGATATTATGCTGTTGGGCATGGGGGATGATGGCCATACCGCATCCCTGTTTCCCCAGACCGAGGCCTTGGAAGTCTGCGATCGCAGCGTCACGGTGGGGAACAAAGATGGAGACCCCCGCATCACCTTGACCGTTCCCGTTCTTAACCTCTCGCGGACCATCATCTTTGCCGTTGCTGGCGAGAACAAACAAGCCGCTCTGGCCCAGGTGTTTGCCCCAGAGGGGGATGAAGCCACCTATCCTTCCCGTCTCATTCAACCGGTGGATGGGGAGATTTACTGGTTGCTCGATGCCGCCGCCGGGGCCGAAGTGACCCCCAGTTCAACTTCAGCCGAGTGAGGTGAACCTCGCGACAGCAGATCCTCCTGGCCATTCAACCCGAGCGGCAAACGTACTATGTTGAACATATTGGCAGTTGCTCTAAACCCATTGACCTAAACTTGAATTGGGCAAAACGACGATCTCGTCCTATCCAGTCTACGTCTTGAGTCCTGGTTTGTTCTCCGGGTTGCCTCTCTACCTCACCGTTTTTCTGTCGCGTGATTACTCTAACTCTCCTCCACCCCCACCAATCCATCCCGCTGAAACGCTGGACGTTTGAGGATGACACAGTTATTCGCATCGGTCGCGCCCCGGATAACCATGTTGTCCTCTACAGTGCCGTCGTCTCTCGCTATCACCTGGAACTCCACTGCAATGAACAACGTCAATGGTATCTCGTGAATTTGGGGACGAACGGAACCTATCTCGAAGATGCTCCCATTGAGGAAATTCCCGCCTGCGATGGGTCCATCGTTCGCCTGGCCCGGACGGGTCCCCAGATTCAGCTCCATGTCAGTCATCCGCCACCCGTATCTCCAGCACAACAGTTGCTCAAACACTTACAGGAACGGGGAACCCCCGATGAAGATACCACCAGTGATGACCCCCCGCCCAAAACTCGGGTGGTTCGAGAGTCATCGCCAGAGGTGTCCTCGGATTGAGAGATGGTATGGGTCTAAGGCGATCGCATAACAGCAACGAGTTAAACCCAGACCCAAAACGGGTTTAAACGTTGTTCCGGTGTTCCCTGTTCCCTGTTCCGGTGTTCCCTGTTCCCTTCCCCATTCCCTGCGATCTAATCGGCTTGATTGGCCTGAAAATTTATGACTGTGTTATCCCGCTTAGTCTCTCGCTTTACGGTGACAATTCTGCTGACGACCGGGGCGCTCTTGTCCCCAGCAGGGCTGTCATTCTCGAATTTTGTTATTTTCGGCGATCGGCCCCTCTTAGCTCAAGCTGAGCCAGACCCAGAGTTCGCTGAGGCGATTCTGGGACAATGGTTCTCCCCCTCGGCTCTTGGCGGTGAACCTCTGACCTTTATTTTCACGGAGGCGGGGATTCTCCACTTCATCATTACCCTGCCCCGAGGACGGACCGTATCCCAAGAATTTCGCTATGAGGTCGGTTCCGGCTCGCCTAATGCTATTGATTTGATCCTCCCGGATGGGGAGACGGTGGCCACGATCGCCCAAATCACGGAATCCGGGGAGTTACTGTTTCAAATTGAGGGAACCGAACCCGGTTTACCCCGCCCGACTGAGTTTGCCGAGACGGTGGCCCGCTTTGAGCGAGTGTCTACCTCAACCGATCTCCCGGCTCGTCTCGTCGAAGCCAATGCGTTAGATGTTCTCATGGATATTAGCCGCGCCCAACGCACCCATTATCTGGAGTTCCGGGAGTTCGCCGATTCCATTGAACCGCTTAATTCTGACCCCGTTCCCCTCGAAACAGACGACTATCGGATTGAGCTTGAGGTGAGCCAGACGACTCCCCAAAGCGTTCGCATTACGGCCACCCCCAAGCGAGAGGAGTTACGCAGCTTCACCAGTGGCGTGTTTATGGTTCCCAATGAACGGGGGTTAGAGGTGTCCCTGGTGGGCATTTGTCGCAGCGATGAACCGGATATGACCCCTCCAGCCATGCCGATTCCCCCAGACACCGCTGAGGGAACGGTGACTTGCGCTCCCGGCTCCCATTTGATGGAACGTTAGTTGAGCGGTTATTGCTTGACAAGTGCCTGATTTTGTGGTAATGACTTTTGTGGTAAAGGCTCTTGTGGTGAAAGCATCTCTAGCCGTTGACCGCGAATCGCGTAATCCAACAGTTGAATGGGGTGATAGAGGGGAATATCTCGCCCCTGGAGTTGCAGATGTTTCTGAATTTGCAGGGAACAGCCGGGGTTGGCTGAGGCGATGAGATCAGCACCGGTGTTGCTGAGGTTCTCGACTTTGAGTTGACCGAGTTCATCGGCGACCTCGGGCTGTAGCATATTGTAGACTCCGGCACTGCCGCAACACAGGGCCGCGTCAACGGATTCCCGTAGGGAGACTTGGGGGATTTGACGCAAGAGTTGCCGGGGTTGACTGCTGATTTTTTGGCCGTGGATGAGATGACAGGCATCTTGGTAGGCGATCGCCAACTCCCCATCGGCTAAGGGATGCAGTGGTGTCGTTAAGCCGACATCAATTAGAAACTCATTCACATCCCGAACACGACTGGCGAAGTCTTGAGCTTTCTGGCGATACTCGGGGTCATCTTGCAAAATATGACCATACTCCTTGAGGGTATGGCCACAGCCGGCGGCGTTAATGACAATGTAATCAACGTTGCTGCCTTCAAAGCTATCAATCATCTGACGGGCGATCGCCTGGGCCTGAGATTCCTGTCCCTGGTGAGCCGGTAGAGCGGCACAGCAGCCCTGGGTTTTGGGAATAACGACCTCGCAGCCATTTGCTGTGAGAACCCGAGCGGTGGCGGCATTGACGGGGTGGAAAAATAACCGTTGCACGCAGCCGAGGATCATCCCCACTCGATAGCGTGTCTCTCCTTGAGCCCGAATGACATCGGGGAAGTCCCCTTGAAAGAAGTCCGGGGTGATGTTGGGGAGAATTGCCTCCATCGCCGCCAGACGGGGAAACACCTGTTTGAGTAATCCGGTGGAACGAACCCATCGCCGTAACCCCGATTTTTGATAGGCCAGCAGGGGATAGAGGAGGGGCCGCAGTCGATTGGGATAGGGAAAGAGGTTAAAGATCAGACGACGTAGCAGGCGATCGCCCAAGGAACGGGGGACATTCCGCTCGACTTGGGGACGAGTAGCCGCAATCAGTTTGTCATACTCAACTCCCGAAGGACAGGTGGTGACACAGGCTAGACAGCCTAAACAGGAGTCAAAATGTTGGCTGGTGGCTGGTTTCAGTTCGGTTTCCCCCTTATTGATGGCATCCATCATATAGATGCGTCCTCGGGGGGAGTCCATCTCTTTGCCAATGACTCGATAACTCGGACAAGTCGATAGACAAAAGCCACAGTGGACACAAGTATCAATTAAATCTTGTTGGGGCGGATGTTTGGCGTCAAATCCGGTTTCGGCTGGGGTTAATTCGCCGAGATGGGGGTTTTGGTTGAGGAAGTTACTGTCTTTGGCGGGGATGGAGGTCATGGGGAGGAAGGCAAAAGGCAAGAGGCAAGAGGCAAGAGGGGGGGAGAGGGCAATGGGGTAGGGGCATTTTTCGCCCCCACCTTGAGCGTTTAAGTTTGGGGGTTAGGGGGTTTCGTTGGGTTTTGAGTCGTCGGCTGAGTCGAAGGGATCGGCGATTTCACTGGGTTCGGGAGATTGGGGTTCGGGTTTGGGAGACTCTGTGGTGGCTTGAGATGCTTGGGGTTCGGGTTCTGAGGACGTGACCTCTTCGCTGGCGTTATCAGTCGCGTTATCAGTCGCGTTATCAGTCGCGTTATCAGTCGCGTCGTCGCTGGCGTTATCAGTTGCGTCATCACTGGTGTCATCATCGGAGACGGTTTCTGCGTTGACGGTGGCCACGGGAGCGATCGCCGGGATGGGTTTGGGATCCGCTTGAATCCCCAATTGTTGTTTGGCTTGGCCGATGACGTAGCGGCTTCCTGAGGAACCCACGTCGAGTAACGATTTACTTAGGTCAGCAAAGCGGTTTTCACTGTGCTGATTCTCTTGGTTTTGATACCAGACTTTTGTATTATACGTAATTTGTCGAACATATTGCCCGGCCCAGAAAAAGACGAGGAAAATCAGGCAAAAGACCATCCAAAGTAATGTAAAGATTTCCTTGAGAAGCTTGCCGGTTAAGGAAAAGGATTTGGAATAGATCTCGCGGGTATCCTGAGCAAAGAGGAGTTCGCTAACTAGAGAAATTTGCTGTTTTAGCTTATTCATAGGTGTTTTGTCAAGAGGTGTTTTGTCAAGAGATGTTTTGTCAAGAGGTGTTTTGTCAAGAGACCATTTTTGACGTTGACATCAATCATATATCGATTTCTCGGCGCTTCTCCGGGATGGCTGGCTCGCATTACTCGCATTAAACGATAAATCGTCCGGGGCTGAGGCGAGTTTGGGGGTCAAACTTCTGTTTAATCTGTTCCATGGCTCGTTGAGCATTTCCCGTATAGCCCCAGGGATCACATTGACGTTTGAGGGATTGGGGGGCTTCTAATACGGTGAGGAAGCCGCCGTTGGCTTGACAGTGACGGCGGAGTTGTCCGAGAAGATGACTGGTGACTCGGGAACGGGGGAGGTTGAGATGTCCTAAGCCACTTCCGGCGTAGAAGCGGGCGATCGCGGGTTCTGTTTCGGCGGGAACCTTAATCTGAGTCAGAAGGCTGTCTAAGGCGGCTAGGGTGGTGATCATGGCGGTGGGGCGAACTCCCCATTTGAGCAAGAGGCGATCGCCCGAGGTTCCTTGTTCGAGTCGGGCCTGCGATCGCCGCCAAAACTCCCGCTCAGCGTCATCGTTGAGGGGTTTCATCTCTAACGTCAGCGTCTCGGCTAACTCCCGCAGGCGATCGCCCTGTTGTTGCACGCTAGGGGCGACGTTTTGCAGGCGAATGGCTAAACCGAGGCGATCGCCGTTTTCCCCATTTCCTAGCCCCAATTCATGCACCAGTCCCCCCGAGAGGAGATCGAGGGCGGTGGGAACCACGGATGAGCGGCGAATCGCCATAACCGCCTCGCCAATCGGGGCGGCTTCCCCGGTGAGAATGAGCGTTTGTGAGGTATCTGGGATGGGATAGAGACGAAAGGTGAGTTGGGTGATCACGCCCAAGGTTCCGTAGGAGGCGGTGAGGAGTTTCATTAAATCAAAGCCGGCCACATTTTTGACGACTCGCCCCCCGGCTTTGACGAGTTCCCCGTCATGGCGGATGAAGGAAATCCCGATGAGGCGATCGCGAATGCTGTTATATCGCTGTCGCCAACTTCCCATATCTCCCGTGGCCACAATTCCGCCAATCGTGGCATCATCGGCATAGGTGGGGTCGATCGCCAGGAACTGCTGAGATTTCGCTAAAATTTCCTCAATGTCCCTCAATTTTGCCCCGGCTTCCACGGTGACGGTTAAATCGCCCACGGCGTGTTCGACGAGGCGATCGAGGTGGCGGGTACAGATCACCCAGGGAGCCGTCTCGACGAGTCCTCCCCAATGGAGTTTAGAGCCACTCCCCATGGGAATTACAGCAATTCCTTGACGATGGGCGAACCGCATCGCTTCGGTTAAGGCCTCGACGCTGTGGGGGTAGAGGATGGCTTCGGGAGTCTCTCCGGTTGTCGCTTCTCTGAGGCGATGGCGATCGGCCTCACTCAGATGTTCCCAGTGAACAATCGTTCCCCCTGTCCCGGTATTGGCCCAATTCGTTGCCCAATCCTCTGTACGTTCCGTCACCTGTCCACCCATAGTTTTTGCGACTCCTGACCGACTTTGCTATCTCATCTACTGCGTCTCTTATAGAATATGGTACAGATCGACCACGTTCACTTCTACGTTGATTCGGCAAGAGTTTGGCGTGACTGGTTTGTGCATTTGTTTGGCTTTGAGGCTCAGCCGTGTTTGTCTACTCCTGAGACTCACCAAGAACGCCTCACTTGTGCGGAACTGCGGGTTCATCTCTCGTCTCCTGCCTCGCCAAACAGCCCCATTGCTGACTTTTTGCAAAAACACCCTCCAGGGGTGGCTGACATCGCTCTGAGGGTGCAAAATCTGGCGGAAATTTGCGCTCATCCCCAGGTGAGGGTTCTCATACCACCTCATGATTCCTCGACGGGGCAACGGATGGCCCAAATCGCCGCCTGGGGTTCCCTACGACATACGCTTATCGAAGGTGATCAAGATGAGCAAGATGAGCAAGAGGCGACGGTTAGGGAGACGGGAGGGAAATCTGGCCCAGTGGCGGCGATCGATCATTGTGTGCTGAATGTTCCGGCCGGAGAGTTACCGGCAGCGGTAGAGTGGTATTGCCAGGTGTTGGGCTTTCACCCAAAACAGCAGTTTGCGATCGCCACCGCGCGATCGTCGCTCCGTTCCCAAGTCTTAGTTCACCCTGAAACTGGGGTTCAGTTCCCCGTCAACGAACCCACCTCGGGCAATTCCCAAATTCAAGAATTTTTGGATCACAATCGGGGAGCGGGGATTCAACATATTGCCCTAAAAACTCCTGATATCCTACATTGGGTTCCGCAACTTCGACAATTGGGGCTATCCTTTCTCAACGTTCCCGGAACCTATTATGATGGCTTACGTCAAAAACCAGGGTTTTGTTTGTCAACGCCAGAATGGCAGCGACTGGTTGAGGCGGAAATTCTCGTCGATTGGCAGGATACGAACCATCCGGCGTTACTTCTACAAACCTTCACGGCACCCATTTTTGAGCAACCAACATTTTTCTTTGAACTCATCGAACGCCGTTCGATTCAGGTTCAGGGAAAAACCCTCACGGCTCAAGGATTCGGCGAAGGCAATTTCCAAGCTCTCTTTGAAGCCGTCGAACACCAACAACTACAACGAACGGGCGATCGTTAACATTAACGTCTCCCGATTCTCCGAGAAAAACCACAAGAGATCGCCCCTATTTTATAGGAGGCGTTAGGGGTAGAGTTATGCCTCTTGCCTTCTTCCCCCTCTTGCCTCTTGCCATCCCCTCCTGGGAGGGGTTAGGGGTGGGTTATGCCTCTTCCCTTCTTCCCCCTGTTCCCTGTTCCCTGTTCCCTGTTCCCTGTTCCCCCTATGTCTTCTCCCTTAGTTAGTATTATCACCCCTTGCTACAACGACACACGCTATATTCGCCGAGCGTTGGAGTCGGTTCAACAGTCGAAGTATCCCAATATTGAACATATTGTGATTGATGATGGTTCAACCGATGGCACAGTTGAGTATTTAGAGGAGTTGCGATCGCAGTTTTCCTTCTCTCTCCTCAAATCTGCCAACCATCGAGGAGCAGCGGCTGCCCGAAATTTAGCAATTTCTGTCTCTAAAGGTAACTATATTTTACCCCTAGATTCCGATAATTACTTTAGTTCAGGTTATATTGAAACGTTAGTTCAAAAAGCAGAAAGTCTCCCCGATGAATACTGCCCACTATATCCAACAATGGTCTTATTTGGAGATACGCAACATACAGTTCCCGCGCAACCTTGGTCAATCGAAAAACTGCTCAAAGCTCCATTTATTCATGTTAATTCGTTGCTATCCCGCAAATCCCTAGAAATGGTCGGAGGGTTTGACTCCAGTTTACTCTTATTAGAAGATTATGAGCTATTTGTTGCCCTAGCACTTCAGGGATTTATTGGACAACCGGTTCCCGAAGCCGTTTTGCACTATCATATTCGCAAAGATAGCCTGGCTGACCATTTTAATATCCGTGGAGGCGAGCAACAAAAACAGAAAGTTCGTCGCTATATTTTTCGTAAACATCAAGAGCAGTTAGAACGCCTCAAACTCGATTCTCACCCTCAAGTCTCGATTCATCTGTTAAGAAAAAAGACCCCAGCTAGTCAACAGGATTTAAGGGATTCTTTAATTTCTCTGATTCCACCCGATGCAAAACTGGTGTTAGAAATTGGTTGCGAGACGGGAGAGCGAGGATTGGCTTATAAACGCATCAATCCTCATGGAGAGTATATTGGTATTGATGATAGTCGCGAGAAACTCATTTCGGCAAAAAATAACTTAGATCAGGTTTTGTATTCTCCAATTCCTCAACTCGCAAATTTGACGATTGCTCCGGGTTCCGTTGACGGTGTGCTAATTTCTAAAAATTTAGCTCAATTGACAGATCCGGTTAAATTCTTGCAAACGATTCGTCTATGGCTAAAACCGAGTGGACAGGTTATTTGTACCATTCCCAACCCTCACCATTGGCGAGCTATTTTAGGTTTACTCCAGGGAAAACATCAGGATACACTGGATGTTGATGATATTCAAAAATGTTTTTTAGCCGCAAAATTAAAAATATTTGAAATGGAGCGTCGTGGCGAAGATACTGAGGAATCTCGGGCGTTTCAAGAAACAATTAAACCTGTTTTAGATGCCTATAAAATCTCATTTGAGGGTTATGAAAAACGCAATATAACGGAAGCCTATGTGGTGAGAGCTTGTCATGGAGAACAACCTCTAAAACGATTGTTTGTGCAGACGGTGATGATTTCTACCATCGCCTCGGATCAAGTGCGAGTCTATCAACCCGATCGCTGTATTCGCACGATTCCTGGAGTTCGCACTGAGGCGAAACTCTATACCGTTAATCTAAATGCAGCATTACCGGGGGAAGAAAAGGTTTTTATTTGGCAGCGATCGCGCCTCAAAAAAGCCGATGCAGCACAGAAACAACGTCAACTCATTCAAGCCGGCTATCTCAGTGTCGTCGAGATTGATGATGATCCGCGTTTCTGGAAAGAGCATATTGAAGAGGATTTTATCACCTATCGTAGTTGTCACTGTATCCAAACCTCCACCGAACCGCTAGCGGAGTTTTTGCGTCAGTTTAATCCCTACGTCAAAGTGTTTCCCAATCAACTCCTGGAACTTCCACCACGACGAGAGTATCGTCAGGATGGCCGGGTGACGGTGTTTTTTGGTGCGTTGAACCGAGAACGGGATTGGCAACCGCTAGTTGATAGAATGAATCGGGTTCTGGACCCGTTGGGCGATCGCGTTGAGGTGCAGGTCATCCATGATCAACGATTTTTCGACGCCTTAGACACGCCTCACAAGCGGTTTGAACCCACCTGTTCCTATCCTCGTTACCAGGAACTGCTCAGAGAGGCGGATGTGGCGTTGCTTCCCCTAATCAACACCGAGTTCAACTCCATGAAATCGGATCTCAAGTTTATCGAATGTGCCGGCCAGGGGGTCGCGGTGTTAGCCAGTCCGACGGTTTATGCTGGTTCCGTCGAAGATGGGCAAACTGGGGTATTATACGAAACCCTCGATCAGTTTGAGGAGAAATTCCGCCGTCTGGTGACCGATACCCCCTGGCGGCGACAACTGGCCCAAAACGCCTATGACTGGGTTCGAGATCATCGCCTCTTGTCGTTGCATTATCGCGAACGTGTCGCCTGGTATTGGGAGATGCGATCGCGCCTCCCGGAATTGAACGAAGCCTTACGTCAACGGGTTCCCGCTATTTTTAGCTAATGGCCAGCTAATGGCCAGCTAATGGCCCCCCACGCTCTCTCATCCCTCGCGTTAACGTGTATTTGAAGTCCCTCAACCTGCAAGCCTTCCGTAACTATACGGCTCAAACGGTGAACTTTACCGCGCCGAAAACGATTCTGGTGGGGAATAATGCTCAAGGGAAGTCGAATCTGTTAGAAAGTGTGGCCCTACTGTCGACGCTGAAAAGCCAACGGGCCACCAGCGATCGCGAGTTGGTGCAAAATGACGCCGCGATTGGACAAATTCGCGGCGGCTTGGAACGCATCACCGGGGAGATTGACTTAGAAATTCGTTTGCGGCGATCGGGCCGGCGTACCGTATTCGTCGATCGCCAAGCCTGTCGCCGTCAGGTGGATTTCCTGGGATTGCTGAACGTGGTGGAGTTTTCTAGTCTGGATTTGGACTTAGTGCGCGGTTCCCCAGACGATCGCCGCCGCTGGTTGGATGGCCTCGTGATTCAACTCGAACCCCTCTACGCTCATCTCTTAAAAGACTATAGCCAGATTTTACGCCACCGCAACGCCCTGCTCAAACAACGTCGTAGCGGCGCTCAGAAGGGCGATGAAGCCATGCGTTCCGTGTTGGATTTTCAATTAGCCACAGCGGGAGCGCGGGTGATGCGACGGCGTTGGCGAGCGATTCAGCGGTTGGCTCCCTTAGCGCAAACCTGGCATCGGGAGATTAGTGGCCAAACTGAGTCTCTCGTGGTCGATTATGCGCCTCAGGTGCAAGATGTGCGCGATTTTAATGATGCGGAGGCGGTTCGTCAGGGGTTTTTGCAACAATTGCGCGATCGCCACCTCGCCGAAGAACACCAGGGAACCACCCTCACCGGGCCACACCGGGATGAAGTGATGCTCTCGATTAACGATACCCCGGCCCGGCGCTACGGCTCCCAAGGCCAACAGCGTACTCTGGTGTTAGCCCTGAAACTCTCAGAATTGCAACTGATTGAGGCCGTTGTCGGCGAACCCCCGGTGTTACTCCTCGATGATGTCCTCGCGGAGTTGGATCTGCACCGACAAAATCAACTCCTCGACACCATTGAAGATCGCTTCCAAACCCTCATCTCGACGACTCACCTAGGGGCGTTTGATGCCCAGTGGCTCAACAGTTCGCAGATTTTACAGGTGTCTGGGGGAGAAGTTCTCACGAGCGAGGCCGTTCAACCCTCGGTCGGGGCTTGAGGAGGTCTCGGGGCCAGAGAATTTCGCGAAATTCTTAAATTTTTCTGACGAAATCGAATAACAAAGCGTATAATCAGTAAAGGTTTTTTTGTCTTCTGTAATGGTTCGTGATGAACCTTAACCAAACGGAAGAGATGCGCCCATAGATTGTCAAGAGTTGTAAACGATGCCCCGGATCCTCGTCATCGACGATGACCCTGCAATTTCCGAACTGGTTGCCATCAACCTGGAAATGGCAGGGTATGAAGTAAGCCAAGCCGAAGATGGTGTAAAAGCGCAAGCTCTGGCCATGCAGCTAGTTCCAGATTTGATTGTCTTGGATTTGATGCTGCCGAAGGTGGATGGTTTTACGGTCTGTCAACGGTTACGCCGAGACGATCGCACGGCGGACATTCCGGTGTTGATGTTGACAGCTTTGGGACAAACCCAAGAGAAAGTCGAAGGGTTTAACGCCGGTGCTGATGACTATATGACGAAACCTTTTGAGATTGAGGAGATGTTGGCTCGGGTTCGCGCGCTCTTGCGACGCACCGATCGCATCCCCCAAGCGGCGAAACACACGGAAATCCTCAACTATGGCTCGTTAACCCTGGTTCCTGAGCGCTTTGAAGCCATTTGGTTCAATAAAACCGTTAAACTGACTCATTTGGAGTTTGAGCTGCTCCATTGTCTGTTACAGCGCCACGGACAGACGGTGTCTCCGAGCGATATCCTCAAGGAAGTCTGGGGCTATGATCCCAATGATGATATCGAGACGATTCGGGTGCATATCCGCCATTTACGCACCAAGTTGGAGCCAGATCCTCGCCATCCGAAGTATATTAAGACGGTGTATGGGGCCGGGTATTGTTTGGAGTTACCCGGAAATGAATACACTGAAGAGGATTTGTCACGGGTTTCTTCGGAGTCGAAGGGTTAAGTTCATGCGATCTATTCAGTGAGATCTCAGGTTAGATCTCACTGAATAGATCATAGATCACTGTATTGATATCCTCCCACACTAATTCAGAGAATATAGTGTGGGATTCCCATCATCACTGATCAGGTTTCCTCTTTCTACGACTCGACTTACCTTGAGGAGTTTCCCCACCAAAGCAGAGGTCGATATCTCCACCAGGCGTGAGTTTCCGTATGCCCTACGGTACTTACTCTTTAGCGGGATGTATGATTTCCTGCTAGGTGTTACGCCTTCAAGTCCTCATAGCCGACCAAGTCGTTAGACTGGCTGACGCACGATGCCATCTTAATGGCAAAGTTTTTACGCTGCCGACTTACCTTGAAGTGTTTCCCTATTAGACTACAGTGGTTGCCGCGATTCATCTCAACGTTGAATCAAAGATTACAACTTAGGAGTATTTTAACTTGTTTTTATCTGAGTTAAATTTAATTACTGTCGCTTTAAACTAGGCTCACTCAACTACAGTCAGAGATTCCTCAACAGCTTCTTCTCCAAGGGGTAAGTTGGCAAAAATATGAGCAGTTCCTGCAATTAATCGGCGATGATTTTCCGAACTTGCGCCTAAAATACCTAGAGGGTCAATTACAACTGGGGTCTCCGAGTCGCAATCACGAACTCATTAAGCGCAACCTGGCGCGACTGTTAGAGGTTTATCTCGAAGAAACGCGAATTCCGTTCTGGGGATTGGGGTCAACGACCTTTCGCCGAGAAGCTAACAGCCGAGGGATTGAACCCGATGAATGTTACTGTTTTTATGAGGAAAAACCCTATCCTGACTTGGCTCTAGAAGTTTTCATTACGTCAGGTGGAATTGATCGTCTGGCTATCTTTGAAGGGTTAGGAGTTCCCGAAGTCTGGTTTTGGCAACAGGGTCAATTCGCCATTTACGTCTTGGGTGAGTCTGGGTATAACAACAGTGACAAAAGTGCCCAACTCCCGGATTTACCCATCTCCCAACTCACGCAACAGGTAATGTCCTCGAATCCCCTAGAGGCGGTCTTAGCATTTCGCCAACGTTTGCGGGGGTAAGATTCAAGACTCGCAAACGCACATCTCTAGTCTAGTTCACTGACCCCGACAACTCCATAAACGCTGGATAGACGAAGGCAAAGGCGGTCGCGGCGGGAACTTGATTTCCTTGACGGTCTTCGACTCGAACCGTCTCTAATTCCTCATCCCAGACAACTCGTAGAGATTGTTCCCCCAGTTGTACCGTTTGTTCACCGACTTCGCGAATCTCCTCATGGACCAGTTGCAGACTCTCGCCGGAAAACTGGCCTTGGGGGGTATTGTCATCGCTTTGCCAAATGTAGCTGATAGCATCTTTGGGATGTAGACGTAATTGGTCTTGATGGCGGACTGGGAAGACAAGGGTGCGATCGCGGTTATAACTACCATAGGGATAGCGCTGATAATCTCGCTCATGTCCCGTTTCCGTGGAAAGAACTTGACTGTCGGGATGGCGTTCTAACCAGTTCCCCAACTCGGTTTTCACCGCCGGAACTCGCTCTAAACTCTGATTGACCTGAACCCCCACCACCCCCAGTCCCCAGGGTTGTGCAAAAAGACTATCATCACGGCGATCGTACATGACCAGACAACTTTGATAGAGTCGTCCAGAGACCCCAAAGGTGGTGTCTCCTCGCTCAAAGGCGATCGCCGTGTCACACAAGGGGCAATAAGTCACACTCACATTGATTCCACCAATCGTATCATTGACGATTTCGTGCCAGTTGAGAATCCCAATCGGATAGGCCTTCGCTTCCCCATTCACCACCATACCAATCACCTCCTGACTCTCATCAAACGGAGTGGTGGCCGCCGAGTCAAACTTGGGGTCATCAATACTGGGAATCCCATCTTTCCCAGGCCCCCCATCGAGCAGTTCCGAAGGATTCACACGAGGCGGATGACCCGGTGACGCCGACTGTTGCGCATCCTCAACGGCCTTTTCCGTATTATTAAGAACCTGAGTCAAACTGAAATAGCGAAGTTTAAAATTATCCCATCCCCCCGCCTGGGCCACCAATCCGCCAAATCCAAACAGCACCGTAATGGCAGCGGTTTTCAGCAAAATCTTGACAGAACGCTTCATGATGATACCTGTGAATGCTATCACTTGGAATACGAGAACCGGCGGCGATCGGTTCTCGCCCGACCTGAACCGACCCTGGCTACAATAAAAACAAAATCCTCGACAAAGCCGTCCCCTTTTCATCGAGTCACCCTGGTAACCCGCCATGAATCCAGCCCCCGCCTTCCTCTCCATCTCCGACTATCTCCAAGGCGAACAACGCCGTCCTATCCGCCACGAATATCTCAACGGTGAGATATTCGCCATGACCGGTGGAAGCGAGGAACATAATCGCATCGCCCTCAATATTGCCAGTCTTCTGAAATCCCATCTACGGGGAAGTGGCTGCAAAACCTTCATCGCCGATATGAAAGTCCAGATTCAAGATGCGGTGAATCGCTCCGATATCTTCTACTACCCCGATGTGATGGTCACCTGCGACCCCCAAGACCAGCAGCGATATTATAAAACTCGTCCCTGTCTGATTGTGGAGGTTCTGTCTCCCTCCACCGAAAAGCTAGACCGCCGGGAAAAACGCCTCAACTATCAAACCCTACCCAGTTTGCAAGACTATCTCCTCGTCCGCCAAGACCGGGCCGAAGTGGAACTCTATCATCGAGATGACTCGGGATTTTGGCCGCCACAGCGATTCACCGCTGGAGATATCCTTCCCCTCAAGTCCGTGAAGGTTGAGATGGCGGTGAGTGAGATTTATGATGAGGTGGTTCTGGGGGAGCTGGGCTAACTTGTTAAACTAAGGTCAGTTTAGACACGCGAGAATCCTCACCATGTCTGCTTCCCTCTCGAATTCCGCGCAGACGCTTCCCGAAACCGTCTCAGAAACCATCTTGACTGATGAGATGGATGAGATTGTGGTTCCTCCCAGTGACCTCCCGAGTAATGAACCCCCCTTGGAAAGTTCCCTACATCTCCAACAAATTCTGTTGCTAATGTCTTGTCTTAACTGGCTCTGGAAAGACCGTCAGGACTACTTCTGCGCCGGGAACTTGACGATTTACTATAGTCCTCGTCAACTCAAATCTGAGTATTTCCGAGGTCCTGATTTCTTCGTGGTGCGTGGAACGACAAACCAACCCCGCAAAAGTTGGGTGGTTTGGTCCGAAGAAGGGAAATATCCCAATCTCATTATTGAATTGCTTTCAGACAGTACGGCTAAAACCGACCGAGAACTCAAGAAAGAGATTTATCAGAATACCTTTAGAACTCCCGACTATTTCTGGTTTGACCCCCACAGCTTGGAGTTTCAGGGCTTTCATTTGGTCGATGGGGTGTATCATCCGTTGGAGGCTAATGCACAGGGATGGTTATGGAGTCAGCAATTGGGACTCTATCTGGGGATTCATCAGGAGCGTTTGCGCTTTTTTAGTCCTGAGGAAACCCTGGTTCCGACTCCTGAGGAAGCGGCTGAGGCTGAGTTTCAACGGGCGGAAACAGAACACCAACGGGCGGAAACGGAACGCCAACGGGCGGAAACGGAACGCCAAACGAATGCTAAACTCGTCGCGAAACTGCGAGAGCTAGGGATTGACCCAGAGACACTTTAGACCAGATACCGGAGACCAGATACCGGCCCAAACAAAACTCCCCAAACAAAAATCTAAGAACACTCTAGGAATAGGGCCAAAAAAAAAGCGCCCTCCGAAGAGGACGCTTTTTTCGAGTCTTAGTTAACCACGTTGGCTAACTTCCCAAGGGCTAGGATTAGCCGTTGATGGAAGGAGCTTCGGTAGCAGCCAAGTCGAGAGGGAAGTTGTGAGCGTTACGCTCGTGCATCACTTCCATACCGAGGTTGGCGCGGTTGATCACGTCAGCCCAGGTGTTGATAACACGACCTTGGCTATCCAAGACGGACTGGTTGAAGTTGAAACCGTTGAGGTTGAACGCCATGGTGCTGATGCCCAGAGCGGTGAACCAGATTCCGACAACGGGCCATGCACCTAAGAAGAAGTGCAGAGAGCGGCTGTTGTTGAAGGAAGCGTATTGGAAGATCAGGCGACCGAAGTAGCCGTGAGCTGCAACAATGTTGTAGGTTTCTTCTTCTTGACCGAATTTGTAGCCGTAGTTCTGAGATTCACTCTCGGTGGTTTCACGAACCAAGGAGGAGGTCACCAGAGAACCGTGCATAGCGGAGAACAAGGCACCGCCGAAGACACCCGCCACACCGAGCATGTGGAAGGGGTGCATCAGGATGTTGTGCTCAGCTTGGAACACCAACATGAAGTTGAAGGTTCCGGAGATGCCGAGAGGCATACCATCGGAGAAGGAACCTTGACCGATGGGGTAGATCAAGAAGACTGCGGTGGCAGCAGCAACGGGGGCAGAGTAAGCCACGCAGATCCAGGGACGCATTCCGAGACGGAAAGACAGTTCCCATTCACGACCCATGTAGCAGAAAACGCCAATGAGGAAGTGAAGGATCACGAGCTGGTAAGGACCGCCGTTGTACAGCCATTCATCAAGGCTGGCAGCTTCCCAGATCGGGTACAAGTGAAGTCCGATCGCGTTGGAAGAAGGAACAACAGCACCCGAGATGATGTTGTTTCCGTACAGCAGTGAACCGGCAACGGGTTCACGGATACCATCGATGTCCACGGGGGGAGCAGCGATGAATGCAATGATGAAGCAGGTGGTTGCAGTTAAGAGGGTGGGGATCATCAAGACACCGAACCAGCCAATGTAAAGGCGGTTGTTGGTGCTGGTCACCCAGCCGCAAAACCGTTCCCACAGAGACGCAGACTCGCGTTGCTGTAAGGTAGTGGTCATACTATAAATTATTGCGTTGTGTTTGGTTCTGTAACAAGAGCGAATAATGTGTTTGCCCTCGTTGTTACTACCTTAACGTAATTGTTTCGTGATGTAAAGGGTTTTTCTGATTTTTTTGCAGATTTTCTCATTTTCTAGGATACAAAAATGCCTGAAACCCTTACTGGAAGAGGGTTTCAGGCATAATGATATTGTTCTTAACAATCTGCAATACAATTCCCAAGGGGAGGGAGTCGCTGGCACATCTTAGCCCGGTGGCCAGGTCAGGGGCCGTCCGCCCAACACATGAATATGGAGGTGATCCACGGTTTGCCCACCATGTTCGCTCGTGTTAATAACGACTCGGTAACCTTTCTCTAATTGTTCCCGTGTTGCGATCGTGCGGGCGATGATGAGGAGATGTCCAAGCAATTGCTCATCGCTATCGTCGGCGTCGGCCAACTTCGGGATGGATTTTTTGGGAATCACCAGAAAGTGAGTGGGGGCTTGGGGGGCGATATCTCGGAAGGCGAGACATTGGTCGTCCTCATAGAGAATATCGGCCGGAATCTCTTTGCGGATAATCTTTCCGAAGATGGTATCGGTCATGGGAGGAGATAGGGAATAGGGAACGGGGAACGGGCAACAGGCAACAGGCAACAGGCAATAGTGGGAACAGTGGCTGTTTCCTGTTGCTGGCCTGGTCTTTACGAAAGTAATACGGGAGTCTGAAAGCCCCGTCAATTTATTGCGGGGATGAAAGACGACACGAGCGGCTTTAGCCGCCTTGCTTCCCTATTGTACCTGTTCTCAGGTAAACTAAAAGCAATGATGTCGTCAGCAAAAGATGAAAGCTCGATACCAGCATCGAATCTATCCAACCCAGCGCCAGGCACAAAAGCTTGCCCAGTTGTTTGGCTGTTGTCGCGTTGTGTGGAATGATGCTTTGGCTAGAGTTAAGTCAACCCCATCAGGAGACAAGTGGCTGAGTCACTCAGGATTACAAAAACAGGTCATCACTCAAGCTAAAAAGACTCCTGAACGGCATTGGCTATCTGATGTTTCCAGTGTTCCTTTACAGCAGTCTGTGCGAGATTTAGGTGTAGCCTTCTCTAATTTTTT
>NZ_JAWOCL010000261.1:0-4391 GCF_046483825.1 Sodalinema sp. | reverse complement strand
GTGATAATTAACCCCACCCCCGCCTCAGCAAACTCATTCACGAGGCGGGAGTTAATGCCATAGCCATCGCTCATGCGGCTGGGAATCGCATAATCGACATTTGCCCCCAAACGTCCCAAAGCCCGCAACAGCAGGGCGGTACTGGTCATACCATCGGCATCATAATCTCCACAGATGGCGATCGCCCGTTCCGTCTCAATCATCTCCACAATGAGATCGAGACTAATCGCTAAATCGGGGAAATCCTGAAGGGGTGGCGGCAGTTCCAGGCTGTCAGGTTCCAGGAAAATTCGAGCCGCCTCAGGACTCTCTAAGCCCCGTTCCATGAGGATTTGGGCAATGAGGGGAGAGACATTGAGAGACTCAGCCAGAGATTGGATCTCAGCTTCAGGGAGATCCGCCAGAATCCAGCGTTGGTTAGGGAGATTAGGACGCACGGAGATTGAGAACCAGTAGTAGCAAGGGCGTGTTTTCAGTGTCTGTCCTGGGGGCAGACTTTGGCAAGGGGCGAGGCTAGAATTGAGGGAACTTTAAGGACGTAACGGCGATGGAGAATAGCGTTGAGGCCCGAGTTGAGGCGATGAAAGCAGCGGGACGGGACACCCTGAATTTACATGGGTTAGGCTTGCAGGAGGTTCCCGAGGTGCTGTTGGAGTTCCCGGAGTTGGCGGGATTGAATCTTTCGGGGAATCGCCTCACAGAGATTCCTGAGTTTATTGGCGAATTCTCGAAGTTGCGTCTGTTGTACGCGGCTCGCAATCAAATTACAGCGATTCCTCCCTGTTTGAGCCGCCTTCCCCGATTCTCGGGGTTGGAGTTATCGAATAATCAGGTTCGTGAGATTCCTGGGTTTATGGCGCAGATGCAGAGTTTATCAATGTTGGAGTTAACGGGAAATCAGATTCGCGAGATTCCCGAGTTTATGGTGCATCTGCCGCGATTGTTCCGGCTGAATGTTGGGGAGAATCCGCTGGAATGTCCGCCGTTGCAGGTTTGCGAGCAGGGGCTGACGGCGATTCGGGAGTATTATGAGGTCCATCCTCGGTAAGTTCATTATCGTCGCGTTTAAACCGATGAGAGTCTTCTGTTTTCACCATAAACCTGAGGATCGATGGTCTACGTTTCGATGAGAGCGATCGCCTTGTGTCCTTTTAGTGCAAACTTAGTGATCTCGCCCTGGACACCGCCAAAGTCTATCCCCAGCATGGCGATCTTTGATTCCGTTATGGCTCATCCCCCGCTGCTACAACAAAGGGTTCTCTACCGCGCGTGACTAGGGCAATCAAGCGATCATGGGGATGCAGAATGCAGATTTGATCGTCCCCCAGTTGAAACACCACAAAATCACCGGGGAGATGGGTGGCATGACGAACTGGCCAGTGGGCAAAAGGGGTTTCCAGGGTGAACTCAAACTCCAACTGCCCAAGCTCGCGATTTCGTAGTCCGGCAATTCCTCGCCCTTGCAGGTAGCGAATATAAAAATCCCAGTCGCTGTCTTCAGCCAACTTTAGAATGGGCTGATCAAAAAATTGCCCACGGCGTATGAGTCTGCGATCCGGCGAGTGAGGTTCTTTAGGAATTGTTAACTGTTGAGTTTGAAAATCTGCGAGTGAAATTGATTTGATATTGCTACCCGTCAAATTGGACTGCATCGTCTGTACCCCATCTGAAGACTTAAAATAGAGCTGATATTGCCCTGGTAAATCTAGAGTATCTACGGGCACCCGCTCAAGCTGAGTCAACATACTGGTCTGACTTTGTGCCACATACCATGCCGCTAGTAACAGGTAACTAATGCCATGAATGACCAGCAGTGATTTGACAGTCTTCACGGTAGCTTCTGACTGCTTTCTTAAAGAAATCTGAAAAAACGGATATTCAATCAACAAGGTAACCAGAAACATAAAGATGGCAAAGATCCACTGCCAAATATGAATATTTTCTATGGTGAGAAAAGTGATTCCTGACTTAATGAAGACCGTAATCAGCATTCCTCCCCAAGCTGAGGTATAGTTAGCCAAGATTAAGGTTGAAACTGTTTGGAAGCGAGGCAATCGAAACCACTTTGCTAACAGTGACCCCTCGATGTATCCAATGATTAGGTTCCCCAAGAACAGGTGCATGTAGGTGGTGTGGACAAGTGGTGTCCATGAGTTGGCAAGGGCAGGTCGGGTCGTCAGGACAATTCCGATACCTAGTAAGAGTCCCCACCCTTGCCAATTTTTGTGGTTGCGATCGCGTTGCATCACGTCCTTGCCTCAACGAATAGTATGAGTTTATTGACATTTGTTATAGTGCATTCTGGATTCGGCTACAGCCCATTCCCAATCAAAATAAACGGCGCCCAGTAATAGGGATGAGCCAACGTCCCCCCCGGCACCAACCGTTGCCCAGTGGTACTGCTAACCAACTCCACCATCGCCTCGCGCCGTCCTCCCACCGCCACAAAGTCATTAGTAATCAAGGCCCGTTGAGCCGCCTGCAACGCCTCCGTCTTGCTCATTCCTAGAGCCAGACCATCATAAAATGCCGTCATCAACACCTGAGTTCCCTGGTCACTCACCGCCCACAGAGAGGCAATCACCGCCTTGGCCCCCCGCCGCTGGAACTGATAGCCCAGCCCCAGAATTTGCTCGCCATTATTATCAAAGCCTCCCAACCCCGTCTCACAGGCACTCAACACCACCAGATCAATGTGGGACAAGGACCAGCCGCCAATATCCCGCAGCGTCGGGGCATCGCCATTACCAAAGAGAATAAAAGAATCGCTTGGGTCACCGGGGACAAAGACCCCATGCGTGGCGAAATGGAGGATATTGGCACTGCCCAATTCCAGCAACACGGTATCCAGGTCAAAGGCTTCGTCAATCAGGGCAACCGTATCAGGCAACGCCGCCTCCAGCAGAGTCACCTCCTCCCCCGCATAGAGCAACCCGGGCAGAGTAAACGACCCGACAGAATGAACCGTCCCCACATCAGCAAACGCCCCCGCCAGGATACGGGGAGCCGCTTGGGGCGGGGTCGTCAACTCTTCTAGGGAGAGGGCGGTGATGTGGTTGATGCGGAACCGTTCCGTTAACCATTGCTCCCCATCGTGTAGGGCAGCCAGGGGAATGTAACGCAGGGCTGCATCAGGAGCATAGAGCAGAGTCGTCACCCCCGCCGCTGCTAGGTCAGCTTCGAGGGGTTCAATCAGCCAACGGTAGAGTTGCTGGGCTGGGGTTTGGGCATCGCTGTGGGGGTTTTCTAAGGCTTGGCGAAAGGCGATGATGGCGGCATTCAGCTCAGTCCGCCCCACAGCGACGGTGCGGCGCAGGGGTTCAGTGTCGGCGGTGGTAATCACCAGTTCTAGGCGGTCTTCTAGGATGAGGGGATAGATGAGGGCGGCATCCAGGTTGTCCAGATTGTTGCGCAGGGCTGAGAGTCCGTCTAGGTCAAGGGTTTGTCGCAACACCCGAGGGCTGAGGGCAGCGACTAGGGTTTGGATTTCGGGAGCCTCAGCAAAGCTGTTGAACTGTTGGGCCAGGTCTTGCTCCAGGCGCACTAGGTCTTGCAGGCGTCGGCGTTCTGTGGGGGTGAGGTCACCGCTGCGTTGTCGCTGAGTGAGCTGTGCCCGTTCTTGGCCCAGGTCAATGGCGCTGGATTGTAATTGGTTGTATTGGTCGAGGATGCTCTGCTCGGGCCGCAGATAGTCTATACCGCTAGCGGTGCGGGCATTACGTTGCACTTCTTGCAGGTAGTCGTCGAGTTCTTGGACTTTGAGCAGGTCGAGGACGCGCTGGGCTTCGAGGACGCGGTTTTGTTGGAGGAGGAGGTCGGCGAGGAAGCGGTAGCTGTCGGCGACGGTGTCGGTGAAGGATTGTTGCAGGTCCGTGTCGAGTCCGCGCAGGTCGCCGCGTATGGCTTCGCGGAGATCGACGCTGGCTTTAAGGAAGGTGATGGCGAGTTCGGGTTGGGCTTGGTCGTTGAGGAGTCTGCCGATGTTGCTGAGGAAGAGGGCTTCTGGGGTGCGCGCACCGAGTTCGTTGAACAGGGCGACGGCTTGACTGTATTGCTCTAGGGCGCGTTCGTACTGACCCAGGCTGTTGTAAGCATTGCCCAAATTGCCCAGGGCGTTACCTTCCCCTAAGCGATTGCTGATTTCGCGGGCGATCGCTAGGGCTTGTTCATGGAAGTCAATGGCGCGTTCGTACTGCTCCAGATCCAGGTAAGCATTGCCCAAATTGCCCAGGGTCAAACCTTCCTCAGCGCGATCGCCGATTTCGCCGAAGATCACTAGGGCCTGTTCATGGAAGTCAATAGCTCGTTCATACTGACCCAGTTTGCGGTAAGCATTACCCAAATTGCCTAGGGCGTTGCCTTCACCGGCGCGATCGCGTATATCGCGGAAG
>NZ_JAWOCL010000093.1:0-8942 GCF_046483825.1 Sodalinema sp. | reverse complement strand
CGTTTCCCCAGTTCAGCATCCCGAACCACCTGTTGCAGTTCTTTGTCTAGGAACTCTACGGGCCTTGTCCAATCGATTCCCTGACTGGCCTCGGGAAAGAAAAAACTCATGAATGGCTCAAAGTAGCATTCGATGAGGTCTTTCCAGGGGCTATCAAAGTCTATATTTGGGGGGTGACGGTCTGATGTCATGATGACCTCTATTTTGGAGGATTAAATATTACGATCGACCCAACAGATTCGGCAGTCTGAAGCCCTGAAAGCCACCGCTTAACATCTCCTTGACAGAACGATTGAGATTATCCACATAGGTAAACAACACCGGAACCACCAACAACGTCAACATCGTCGAAGTTGAGAAGCCGCCAATGACGGCGATCGCCATGGGGGAGCGCACTTCACCCCCAGCCCCCAACTCCAACGCAATGGGCATCATCCCCGCCACAGTGGAAATTGCCGTCATGAAAATCGGACGTAAACGGGACACCCCCGCCTCAACGATCGCCTTAAATTGAGGAATCTCCTGTTGTTCATTTGCCAGGGTACAATCCACCAACAAAATGGCATTTTTGGTCACCAATCCCATCAACAAGACAATGCCAATGAGCGCAAACAAACCCAATTCTTTTTGAGTAATTAAAAGCGCCAATAATGCTCCACCCACTGACAACGGCAATGCCACTAGAATTGTCATCGGATAGAGGAAATTGTTATACAACAAGACCAAAATGGCATAGATACAGAGAACCGCGAAGGCTAATGCTCCTAAGAAACGAGTAAAAATATCGACCATAATTTTGGCATCCCCGGAGGGTTGCTCAAACACCCCAGGCGGTAGAGGATTCATGGCCGGTAAGTCTCGCACAGCGGTGAGGGCATCTCCGAGAGAAATCCCCTCTAAATTGGCTTCTACAGCAATCTGACGAGCGCGATCGAAACGGTCAATTTGAGCCGGACCACTGCCGAGGCCAATCTGGGCCACCGAGGCGAGGGGAACCAAAGCCCCCGATTGACTGGGAATCTCTAAATTACGCAGAGTTTGCAAATCGTTGCGGTAGGCTTCGGCAATTTGCACACGGATGGCAATTTGCCGGTCTGGTAGGTCAAATTTAGCCAAATTCGCCTCCACATCTCCTAATGTGGCTAAATTGGCCGTGCGGGCGATCGCCTGAACCGACACCCCTAAATCCCCCGCTCGTTCAACATCCGGCTCAATCAACAACTCCGGCTGCACCAAACTGGCACTGGAGGCGATTTCCACTAAACCGGGAATCTCCCGCATTTGCTGTTCGAGGGCCGTGGCCGTCTCCATCAGCACCTCAGGATTCTCACTACTGAGGACAATCGAGAGATCCTTACCACCACCGCCGGCCCCCGCTGACTGGAAACTGAGTCGCGCACCGGGAACCTCCGCCAACTCCGGGCGAATCTCGGCTTCAAACTGCTGTTGGTTCACCGCGCGCTCGTCGGTGGGTTTGAGAATGGCCCGGACCGTGGCCCGGTTCACTGAACCCGTCACGCCTCCACTTCCGGCGGAGATAAACACATTCTCCGTGGCTGAATGGCTCAGTAACACCTCACTGAGGCGATCGCTCACCTGTAGAGTATCGTCTAAGGTCGCCCCAGGGGGTAACTCCACATTGACCGTACTAATCCCCTGATCCCCGTCCGTAAACAGCCCCTGCGGGATATAGGGAACCAGTTGCAAGCTACCAATAAAGAAGGCGATCGCAATCAATAAGGTGGTCACCCGATTCCGCAAGGCCCAGGTTAAAACGCGACGGTAGGGACCCGGCTTAGGAGAAGGATTCAAGAGATTGAACTCATCCCGCGTTTGGGGTTTCGACTTCAGCAAATAAGCCGATAACATCGGCGTCATCGTCGTCGCCACCAGGGTCGAAAACATCGTCGACACCGCCACCGTCACCCCAAAGGGTTGGAAAAACTGTCCCGGAATCCCTCCCATAAACGCCACCGGCAGAAACACCGCCACAATGGTCGCTGTCGTCGCCACCACCGCCAAGCCAATCTCGTTGGCGGCATCTAACGCCGCCTGAAACGGTCGTTTGCCCATACTCAAATGGGTGTCGATGTTCTCAATCATACAGATGGCATCATCGACTAGGTTCCCCACCGCCAGGGACAAGGCCAACAAGGTCATACCATTGAGGGTGTAGTCCAACAATTGCATCACCAGGAAGGTGGGAATAATCGACAGCGGTAGGGCAACCCCCGTAATCAAGGTGGCGCGCCAATCCCGCAGGAAAAACCCCACTGTAATCGTGGTCAGTAAACAGCCGAAGATTAACGCATCAATCGAGGCTTGATAGGAATCCCGAATCTCATTGGCGCGGGTAAAGATCAGTTGAAACTCAATATCATCGGGGAGAATACCATTTTCCAATTCCGCCACCCGCTCGCGGACTCCTTCTTCGACGGGAACCACGCTAGATCCACTGCTGCGTAATACCTGAAACGCGACAACCTCCTCTTCCCCGGCTTGGGTGATGAGTTTGGCTTGTTGACGGCGATCGCCAAAACTATCTTCGACCGTCCCCAAACTCGACAACGGCACCGACTCCCCATTGGCCAGCATAATACGATAGCGCCGTAAGTCCTCCACCGTCGGAGCGCTTCCCAGGGTGCGAATACTCTGTTCTTGTCCCCCCGCTTCCGATCGCCCTCCGGAGAGGTTGATATTCAACGCACGAATCTGGTCGTTCACCTGAGTCGCCGTAATTCCCAACGCCTTGAGTCGTTGCGGGTTCAGTTGCACCCGAATTTCTCGGTCAACACCCCCCGTGCGGTTAATTTGCGCCACTCCCGGAACCTGTAACAGGGCGCTACTAATTTGGCGATCGACCAATTGGCTGAGTTCCTCGACGCTGCGTTGATCCGATCGCACCGCATAACCCATAATCGCCCCCCCAGCAAACTCCAGCCGTTCCACAATCGGCTCATTGATGTCTTGGGGAAGTTCCGTGCGAATTTGCGAAATGGCATTACGGACATCATTGGTGACGCGATCGGTATCCGTTCCCAGGACAAAGTTAATCGTCGTTACCGACACCCCATCATTGACCGTCGACTGCAACTCATCGATATTCCCCAACCCGGCCACCGCATCTTCGACCTTCTGGGTTACCTGAGACTCCAACTCCGAGGGGCCAGCCCCCGGTTGCGTCACCGTGATTTGCACCACAGGAACATCGATATTGGGCGTGTTATCAATCCCTAATTGAAAAAACGAGGCCAATCCCACAAACGTCAAGATAATAAACAAGACAAGGGTAGGAACAGGGCGTTTGACAGACCAGCTTGAGAAGCTCATAGAAGAAGGGAACAGGGAACAGGGAACAGGGAACAGGGAATAGGGAACAGGGAATAGGGGGGGTTAGTCGACGACTCGGACGAGATCGCCGTCGCTGAGGAAACCGGCGCCGGAGACGACAATGCGATCGCCCGGTTCCAGGCCACTGAGGACTTCCACCTGAGACTCCGTCACCGTGGCACGACCCTCGACCACATTGCCTAACTCCACCCGAGTGGCGGTGACCGTATCATCGGGATTGAGGCGAAACACTTGGGCGCTGCCGTCGGCTTGGGGAATCACCGCCGCCGAGGGAATCGTTAAGCTATCGACGCTGTTGGTGACGATTTCCCCCTCTAAAAACATTCCTGGGCGGAGAATCTCATCGCTCGGTAAATCCACCACCACGGTTGCTTGACGAGTCTCAGGATTTATGGTAGGCAGAATCTCTCGTACTCGTCCGCGTACATCAATGCGATCGTCCGCATCGGAGGTGACGCGAACCGGAGCGCCGGGGCGAACTAACGGTAATTGAGTTTCCGGGACTTGTAACTGTAACTCCAACTGTCCCTCGGCAATCAGCGTAAACAGAGAACCCGAAGCACTGCTAACATCCCCGACTTGAGCCTGACGTTCCGCCACAATCCCGCCCTGGGGCGCGACGACCAACGTTTGATCGAGGCGGGTTTGCAACTCCTGAACCGCCGCATCTTGGTTTTGAACCCCAGATTCAGCATTGGCCACACCCGCTTGAGCCGCCTCAATGCCCGCGAGAGTGCTGTCTAAGGTGGCTTGGGCGCTTTCCACATTGGCTTGAGCGTTCAAGACATCGGCCCGGGCGCTATCGACTTCCGCCTCCGCCACCCGTACATCCTCGATGGCTTGGTTCACATCTTCGGTGGCCGTTCGTAAATCTCGTTGTCGGAGTTCTACCTCTTGGCGACTAATGGCCCCATCAGCGGCTAGGCTTTGATAGCGTTGATATTCCCGTTGGGACTGTTCTAAGTTTGCCCGCGCTTGCGCCACTCGGGCCTGATTGCGCGTTAGGGTGGCTTCGGCTTGAGCGACACGGCTTTCGGCTTGACTCACTCCAGTGCGAGCGCGTTCTAAGTCGGCTTCAGCTTGGCGGCGACGGGATTGGGCCTGGGAAATATCGGCCTGGGCCGCCGTTACGGAGGTTTGAGCCGAGTCAATTTGCGACAAGGCTCCCGACAGTTGCGCTTGCAGCACCGAGTCGTCGAGAACCGCTAACACCTCTCCTGGGGCGACGATATCCCCTTCGCGAACGCGGACTTCGACAATTTGTAAGCCAGTGGCGCGGGGGAGAATGGGGAGGAGATCGTAGGCTTCTACGGTTCCACTCGCATTGAGGGTGCGCTCAACGGGCTGTTGTTGTACCGTGGCTGCGGTTACGGTTTGACTGGGGTTGCGATCGCGCTCCTCAGTTTCCGCCACAGGCGTTTCAGAGGATGACTCGGAAAAGAGTCGTCCCCCAATTCCCGCCAGCAAGATTCCGAGGCCAACTCCAATTAAAATCGATTTCCAATGGCTCCCGCCTCGGGGGGGAGAGTCCCATTCTGAGGGAGATTCGTTCTCGGGAATGGGTGGGGCCGACTCCTCGATCTCAGGAGGAACGCCGGAGTCGGTTTTGACTCGTTGGTTTCGGTCGATGTCGTAACTCAAGGGCTTTACAGGGAACGGGAACAACAGATTACGCAACAGTCGTCGGGGCTAGTCGTTGGGGCTAGTCGTTGGGGCTAGTCATTTGGGCTAGTCCTCTGGGCGACACTCCAATCGGGTAATTCCTTTGATATGAAACGGTTTGAGCCAGAACCACTCTAGGGTTGCGATCGCTTGACGGCTGTCAAGGGAGACTCAACAGAAATTTTATTAAGAATTATGTAATTTATTATAGAGGTGTGATGAAAAAAATGGAGCCGTTACCAGGAAATCCACTTCGCCATGACCCAAGATTGATGAGATTGATTAGACTGTCCTTTGTCGTCGTTTCATCGCCCTAACAGTTTCTGATTTCTCGGTCCGATGTTTCGGATTCGCGAATTTGCTCACTTTTCGACGAGAGTCTCATGCTGGATTTGAACATCACCCCCAACCCGAAACAGCCTCATTCGGATGAATCGAGAACCGCTGCATCGTCCCCCCAGATGAGGTTGGACTTTGCTGGCCGTCACAATGGTTCAACGGCCGAAGATGTGGCCAAAATGTTGTCACAGTTGGGTTATCATAGCCTGACCGAACTCATCGCCGATACGATTCCTGAGCCAATTCGCCTCAAACAGCCCCTGGCGTTACCGCAACCGCTCACGGAAGCCGAGGCCTTGCAGAAACTGCGGGCGATCGCCCAACAAAACCAACTCTACCGCTCCTTCCTCGGCTTGGGCTACTCTGACTGCATCACCCCCCCCGTCATTCAACGGAATATCCTAGAAAATCCCGGCTGGTACACCGCCTACACCCCCTATCAGGCGGAAATCTCCCAGGGACGCTTAGAAGCCCTCCTCAACTTCCAAACCCTCATTATCGACTTGACGGGGTTAGACATCGCCAACGCCTCCCTCCTCGACGAAGGAACCGCCGCAGCGGAAGCGATGAGTTTGAGTTGGGGCGCGTCGAAGGCCAAGTGTAATCGCTACTTTGTCGCCGCTGACTGTCATCCTCAGACCATTGAGGTGATCCAAACTCGGGCCGAACCCTTGGGAATTGAGGTGATTGTGGGAGATTGGCAAACCTTTGACTTCCAAACTCCGATTTTTGGGGCGTTATTGCAATATCCCACCAGCAAAGGCGTCGTCTGTGATTATGGGGAGTTTATTGAAACGGCCCATCAGCATCAGGCCCTGGTGACCGTGGCGGCGGATTTACTGAGTTTGACCCTGTTAACGCCGCCGGGAGAGTTTGGGGCCGATATCGCCGTCGGAAGTAGTCAACGGTTTGGGGTTCCCCTCGGTTATGGCGGTCCCCATGCGGCCTATTTTGCGACGAAGGAGACCTATCAGCGTAAGTTACCGGGGCGTTTGGTGGGCGTCTCCAAGGATAGCAGCGGTCAACCGGCCTTGCGGCTGGCGTTGCAAACCCGAGAACAACATATTCGTCGCGATAAGGCCACCAGTAATATCTGTACCGCCCAGGTGTTGTTGGCGGTGATGGCCTCGATGTATGCGGTTTATCATGGTCCGGCGGGGTTGCGTCGCATCGCTGAGGGGATTCACCAGCGGACGGTGATGTTAGCCGAAGGTCTCAAACAGCTTAAGTTTCGGGTGCATGAGTCGCCCCGGTTTGATACTTTGACGGTTCAGGTGGGGTCGGCCCAACGCATCTGCGATCGCGCGGCGGCCCAGTGGATTAATCTACGCCAAGTCAGTGAGACGGAGGTGGGGATTAGTCTGGATGAAACGACCCGAGATGCGGATTTACTAGATTTATGGCAGATTTTTGCCGATTCTCTGGAGTTACCGTTTACTCTCGACCAGATGCGAGAGCGGGTGGCTGAGTCGAACTATGGGATTGGGCGATCGCCGCTGGCCCGCAAGAGTGAGTATCTGACGCAACCGGTGTTTAATCAATACCACTCGGAGACGGAGTTTTTGCGCTATGTCCATCGCCTCGAACGCAAGGATTTATCCCTGACCACCTCCATGATTCCCCTGGGGTCCTGTACTATGAAGCTCAACGCTACGGCAGAGATGTTGCCGGTGAGTTGGCCCGAATTTGCTAAGATTCACCCCTTTGCGCCGAAATCCCAAACTCAGGGCTATCAGTTGCTATTTAGGCAGTTAGAGGCGTGGTTAGCGGAGATTACGGGCTTTGCGGGGATTTCTCTACAACCCAATGCGGGGTCTCAGGGAGAATATGCCGGGTTACAGGTGATTCGCGCCTATCATCGCCACCGGGGTGAGGAACAACGGCGAGTTTGTCTGATTCCTGAGTCGGCCCATGGGACGAATCCTGCCAGTGCGGTGATGTGTGGGATGCAGGTGGTGGCGATCGCCTGTGATGAGTCCGGAAACATCGATATTGAGGATTTACGGCGCAACGCCGAGAAACACGCCGATTCCTTGGCGGCGATTATGGTCACCTATCCCTCGACGCATGGGGTGTTTGAGGAGAGTATTATCGAAGTTTGCGAGATTGTGCATCAGTTTGGCGGCCAGGTGTATCTCGATGGGGCCAATCTCAACGCTCAAGTGGGGTTATGTCGTCCGGGGGATTTTGGGGCCGATGTGTGCCACCTGAATCTCCATAAAACTTTCTGTATTCCCCATGGTGGTGGGGGTCCGGGAATGGGACCGATTGGGGTTGCGGCCCATCTGTTGCCCTTTTTACCGGGTCATTCTCTCGTGTCTCCCCAGTCTCAGCCTCAGCCTCAGGGAATTGGCGCGATTTCGGCGGCCCCTTGGGGAAGTGCCAGTATTTTGCCCATTTCCTGGATGTATATTGCCATGATGGGAGCCGAAGGACTCACCCAGGCCACCGCCTTGGCGATTCTCCATGCGAACTATCTGGCCGGGCGACTCGATACGGTCTATCCGGTGTTATATAAGGGCAAATCGGGACGGGTGGCCCATGAATGTATTTTGGATTTACGACCGTTGCGCAAGTCGGCGGGGGTCACGGTGGAAGATGTGGCGAAGCGGTTGATGGATTATGGCTTCCACGCACCGACGATGTCTTGGCCCGTGGCGGGGACGATGATGGTGGAACCGACGGAGAGTGAGTCGTTGGCGGAGATAGACCGCTTCTGTGAGGCGATGATTGCGATTCGTGGCGAGATTGAGGCCATTGAGTGGGGTGAGGTGGATGAGGGGAATAATCTCCTCAAAAATGCACCCCATACGGCGGAGTCGTTGTTGTCTGGGGAGTGGGAGCGTCCCTATTCTCGGGAACAGGCGGCCTATCCGGCGCTTTGGTGTCGCGAGTCGAAGTATTGGGTTCCGGTGGGCCGGATTGATGCGGCGTTCGGCGATCGTAATTTGGTCTGTTCTTGTGTGGGGATGGAGGCCTACGCGGTGGAAACGGTGGACTCGGTGGATGTGGTGGCTGAGACGGAGGTGGTGAATGCGCGTCCGATGGAGTTGTTTTTAGGGGATGGAGGGAACGAATGAGACCGTTACTGTTGAAGTTGGATCGGGTTGAGTTCACCGATGAGCAGTTTTATCAGCTTTGTTGCAATCATGATGAACTGCGGTTTGAGCGATCGCCCCAAGGAGACTTAATTATTATGCCCCCGGTTGGTGGAGATAGTGGAAACCGAGAAGCTGAATTAACGATTGATTTAGGAGTCTGGAACCGTCAAACGGGACTGGGGTATGTGTTTAGTTCTTCGACCATTTTTCGCCTTCCCAATGGGGCCAGTCGCTCCCCTGATGTAGCTTGGGTGAAACGGGAACGCTACTTAGGGTTAACGCCAGACGAGCGCCGCAAATTTCCCCCCATTGTCCCGGATTTCCTGATTGAATTGCGCTCAGCAACGGATGCTTTGGAGATGTTGCGCCGTAAGATGCAAGAGTATCAGGAGGTGGGGGTCCGGTTGGGATGGCTGATTAATCCGCAGCAGCAACAGGTGGAAATTTATCGTCTTCAGGAACCGGTGGAGATACGAGATTTCCCGGCGG
>NZ_JAWOCL010000058.1:0-31544 GCF_046483825.1 Sodalinema sp. | reverse complement strand
CCCAAAAAGTACTGTCAATAGCTGGGTGAAGTATATGAGGCTCGATGTTGATATTCTTCTGACGGGCTACTTTTTTTATGGATTCTACAGAGTGATTAACCCACTGAGATACAATCGGATTTTCCACCATTGTATCTGTCGTAATCACATAAAGCTTTTTCACCCGTTTTTCTTCTGGCAGTGACTCTAAGGCTTTCCAAATTAATTGCAGCACGGCGGTGCTATCTTTTCCACCTGAGTAGCCAACAACCCAGGGGATATCATCAGCACAATAAAGCTCTTGTATCTCAGAAGTTAAGCTGTTTACTTTTTCTAAAAGTACCTCAATTGAATTTTTAGAATCTTCTACATTGAGGTTCAATGTGTCTCGTGTATTCATGTTAAAATAGAATCAGTTATCAATGAAAGGTAGCATTCACACTTATGTTCTTTTCTAGATGAATTGATTAACTTGAAATAAACAGACCCAGAAAATAGACAATTCAAATATCTTAGACTGTCTAATGATTCCTGCAATACCAAGCAACTCTACTTTGAACACCTCATCCCTCAACCAGAATAACCCAGATACGCTACTTGTGCAGAAAACCCAGATGGGAAACACCGAAGCCTATCTCGGGTCAGTCAGCCTCGCCTGGGTCGCCGAACGAGTTGGCTTCGCCGCAGAACTCCCCCTGTTCCAACAGCAGCGAGACCCCAAAACCGCCAACATCTCCATCAACGCCGAAACCATTGATACCCTCTACCAACGTCCCCTCAACTGGTCACGACAGGCCCCTCTGACAGAATATCTTGCCGGACGGCGCGATCGCAAATTCCCACCCCTCCTCGCCGTCATCAGTCCCGACTGGGTAGACAACCCCCAAGCCAGCCAATGGGGAGACGACGGACGGGCCAAACAAGCCGCCGCAGACCTAACCCCCCTAGATAATATCCCACAACTTGCCCTCCTCAACCTCTCCCCCTCCATCTCCATCTTCGCCTTAGACGGACAACACCGTCTCATGGGAATCCAAGGATTAATGACCCTGCTGCAAACCGGGACCCTGCAACCCCTAAGCCGCAGCAACAACAAAAGCGGAACCCCCCTCAACCTCGAACGCCTCGCCGCCGCCAACAACACCACCCCAGACGCCATGCAGGCCTTAGCCAATGACACCGTGGGAATTGAACTAATCCCCGCCGTCTTAACCGGAGAAACCCGAGAAGAAGCCAGACAGCGTATCCGGTCCATTTTCGTCCATGTCAACCTCATGGCCGTCAAACTCAGCAAAGGTCAAGTCACCCTATTAGACGAAGATGACGGATTTGCCATTATCAGCCGCCAAATCGCCGTCACCCATCCCCTTCTCCGCAATGACGACAGCCATCCCCCCCGCATCAACTGGGATGGAGTCAGCGTCTCCGCCAAATCCCAAGTCCTCACCACCCTACAGGCCTTGCGAGACATGACCGTTGGCTACTTAAGTCCTCGCTTCCCCCATTGGTTAGCCGAATACCCCGGAACCATTCCCCCACGTCCCACCGCCGACGACTTAGCCGAAGGACTCTCTGAATTAATGCGTCTCTGGGATGGCTTAGGGACGCTTCCGAGTTACAAACGCATGGAAATTGGAGTTGAAACCCTTTATCTGAGACGATTTAGCTTTGAATCTGGTGGAGGCGAGGGAAATCTTCTCTTTCGTCCCGTTGGACAAGTCGCCTTAGCACAAGCCTTGGGAATTGTCATCTTTCAACGTCATCTCTCCGTAGTCGAAGCCTTAAAGCGTCTCCAGAAATTCGACGACGAAGGTGGATTTCAGTTCATGGAACTTCCTCAATCTTTGTGGTACGGCGTCTTGTATGACCCTAATAAACGCCGAATTCGCATCTCAGGCAAAGACCTCGCCAAGAAACTATTAATCTATCTGTTGGGAGGAATGCAAGAAAATCAAGAGGTTGCTGATTTACGGCTAGACTTAGCCAAGGCTCGTACCTTCGAGAATCGCGCCGTCAGTTTTGACGGTAAGTTTGTGACCCCTCGGGAAGTGGGAATGCCGAAGATGATTGAATCGTGAATTCCCAGGGAAAACTCCAGAAATGCCGGCAATTTGCCCAGCTGGGTTTGATGGAGTGCCGAAACTACCCGTAGTCCCATTTCAGAATCCCCTGAACAGCTTTATTTTTTTGTTTCAAGGGTTGACAGTCATCCTGAAACACGGTTATACTAGAAGCATCAAACAACCAAGTCTGAAACTTCTAGTTCCAGGATGCACCGAATTTCTGGGTAGAAGGATGAGGCTTCGCCGGCCCGGTGCGGCCGGCGCAAAGCCAAACATCTAAGCTGCGCACTTTTATTTTTCCCTGAGGGTTGATGTTTTCGTCAAGCCTCAGGGTTAGTCCCAACCCCCTCCATTCCCTCGATCAACGGAGAACTAGAAAACGATCCGTCGCATCCAGCAACGCCGAGCGAATCCCCGGTTCACTAACCGAATGACCCGCATCGGGAATCACAATCAACTCCGACTCAGGAAACGCCTGATGTAACTCCCAAGCCGATCGCAGCGGACAGACCACATCATAACGACCCTGAACAATCACCGTCGGAATCTGACGAATCCGCTGCACATCCTCAAGTAACTGATTCTCCCGCTCAAAAAAGCCCCCATTCACAAAATAGTGACATTCAATCCGGGCAAACGCCTCGGCGAACCCCTCACGGCCAAACTTCGATCGCACATCAGGATCAGGGAATAACTTACTCGTACTTCCCTCCCAAATCGCCCAGGCCCGAGCCGCCTCAAGCCGCAGCTGACGATTCTCACTGGTTAAACGGCGATAATACGCCGCCATCAAATCCCCCCGTTCTTCTTCAGGAATGGGTTTAAGATACTCCTGCCAAGCCTCCGGGAAAATATAACTAGCTCCCTCCTGATAAAACCAGCGTAACTCCAGAGGACGCAACATAAAAATCCCCCGTAAAATCAACCCCGTACAGCGTTCTGGGTGAGTTTCGGCATAGGCCAGAGACAGCGTACTGCCCCAACTTCCCCCAAACACCAACCAACGCTCAATCCCGAGATGAGTCCGTAACCGTTCAATATCTGCCACCAAATCCCAAGTCGTATTCTCCCGTAACTCCGCATGGGGAGTACTGCGGCCACAGCCGCGTTGATCAAACAAAATCAAACGCCACTCCTGGGGATTAAAAAACTGGCGGTACATAGGAATACAACCGCCACCGGGACCCCCATGGAGGAACACCGCCGGTTTCCCCTGAGGATTTCCAGACTCCTCATAATAAAGAGTATGCAGGTCAGACACCTGTAACGTCCCTGTAGTGTAGGGGCGAATGGGGGGATAAAGATTGCGCATAAATCCTAAAGGACGGGTTTAATTGGGAAAACGATAGACTGCAAATAACTGCTGATAGCCTATTTTCCCCCAATTTCGAGCCAATTGCTATGACCTCAACTGAATCTAAACCTTCTTCTGTCGATCGCCCCCAACTCATCCAACAACTCCGCAACAGCCTGCGTCCCGGACAACAAGAAATGGGAGACTGGCAAGGGGGGCTTCTCGCCGTCTCCGCCGTTCCCGGTTCCGGAAAATCCACCGGAATGGCCATCGCCGCCGCCCTCACCATCGCCCGACAACGACTGCATCCGCGTCATCAACTCATCATCGTCACCTTTACCCGCTCCGCCGCCGCCAACATCAAAGCCAAAATTCGCCAAAACCTAGAACTCCTCAAACTTCCCAAATGGGGCTTTTCCGTCCAAACCATCCATGGCTTAGCCTTCAAAATCGCCGGCCGCCACCCGGATCTCGCTCAACTCGATCTCGACCAACAAAGCCTCGTAGAAGCCAACCAAACCCACCGCCTCATCCGGATCTGCGTCGAACAGTGGATTACAAACCATCCCCAAGCCTATCAACAGCTCATTGCTGGCCTGGAATTTGACGGAGAAGACGCCGAACGACTGCGTCGCCAATCCGTACTCAGAACCGACGTTCTGCCCAACCTGGCCCATACCGTCATCCAAGAAGCCAAATCCTCAGGACTCTCCCCCGACGACTTGCATCGCCTCGGCCAACTCCAGGGCGACCCCTATGCCATCCTCAATATCGCCGCCGGCCTCTATCGACTCTATCAAGAACAAATGCGATCGCAGCAACTCATCGACTACGACGACGCCATCATCGCCGCCCTCAAAGTTCTCCAAGACCCCAACATCCGAGACCTCTGGCAACGAGAAACCTTTGCCGTCTTTGAAGACGAAGCCCAAGACTCCTCCCCCCTACAGCAACAACTCCTCGACACCCTCGCGCAAAATCCCGACGGAACCGCCAACCTAATCCGAGTCGGCGACCCCAACCAAGCCATCAACTCCACCTTCACCCCCGCCGATCCCATCTACTTCCGCCGCTTTTGCCGCCATTGCGCCCAACATCACCAACGCACCACCATACAACGGGCCGGACGCAGTAGCCCCATCCTCATCGAAGCCGCCAACTTCACCCTCAACTGGATTAACCAACAGTGGGTCAAACCCGCCTCGGTCCCCTCCTCCCGAGACCGTCAAACCCAACCGCCCTCCCCAGCCATCAAATCTCCGCCCCCCTTCCAAGTGCAGATGATTGAACCCGTCACCGCCGACGACCCCCAACCGAACGCCAACCCCGACCCCATCGCCGGAGGACTCGAACTCCATCGTCCCCAGGATATCAGCGAGAGCGTCGATCGCCTCGGGCAAAAAGTCAGCGACCTCTTCGAGCAATATCCCCAAGCCAGTGCCGCCGTCCTCGTCCGTCAGAAGAAACAAGGCAATTTCGTCGCCAGCGAACTCGACCAATATCACAATCACCTCAACATCTACAACGTCGAAGCCGAAGAACGACTCTCGGGCATTCCCCTAGAGATGTTGAACCTCCTGCAATTCCTCCATCGTCCCCATTCCCGTGAAGCCGTCAAAGCCGCCCTAGAAGTCCTCGTCGACCATCAACTCATCCCCCGCCAAGACCTCGATCGCCTCGCCAGCATCCCCGAACAATTCCTCTATCCCACCATTCTCGAAGCCCCCCAACCCCCAGAGGTTCGCCAAGCCCGTCACCTGTGCCGTTGTCTTCTCCAAGCGCGATTAGAACTGCCCCAAACCCATCTCATCGGCTTTCTGGCCCTCACCCTCAACTACAACGCCAGTGAACTCGCCACCGCCGACAAACTCAACGAACGACTCCTGCAACAAACCAGCGATCGCCTCTCCCTCGAAGAAATCCTCGATAACCTGACCCGACTCGTCAACAGCGAACGCTTCGATCGCGTCGAAACAGACGCCTCCGAATCCAAATACACCCAACCCGGACAACTCACCATCTTGACCATGCACAAAGCCAAAGGCCTAGACTGGGATTGCGTCTTTCTCCCCTTCCTACAAGAAAACAACATCCCCGGAGAACTCTACGTCAAGCCCCAAATGCAGTTTCTCGGCCACTTCACCCTCGACGAAGTCGCCCGAGGACAAATCCGTCAACATCTCTGGAATCGAGACGCCGCAGACAACGAACCAGACAACGAACCCTCACAAAACTGCCAAAGCTACGACGACTACTGGCAACTCGCTGAACAACTTAAAAAAGCCGAAGACTATCGTCTCTTCTATGTCGCCATGACTCGCGCCAAACGATTCCTCTGGCTATCAGCCGCCAAGAATGCTCCATTTACCTGGAATAACCTGCAAAATCCCCAGCCCTTCCCCGCGTCCCCTCCCTTTAACGCGCTTTGGGAAGAGTATTATGGGCAATAGGGAATAGGGAATAGGGAACACCGGAACAGGGAACAGAGTTCGTTCCTAAAGGGCCTGGGCGCGTAACCAAGCCACCGGCAAACAGAGGGCCTTGCGCCAACCTGGAACATAAGCCCGCTGCTCAAACACGTTATAGTGATTGCGCTCAATCTCCGTCAGAATATTGCTGTAGAGAATCGTCGCCGCCCAAACTGGGAGACGAGCATCAGGACTCAGGTCACTAATCCCCTGTTCCGCCTCCAGATAATACTTACGAGCCCGTTGAATTTGGAACTGCATTAGAGCTTGCCAACGCTCATCCGTGACCCCTTCTAATAAATCCCGTTCCGTATAGTCAAACAGAGCCAAATCCTCTAAGGGGAGATAAATCCGCCCCCGTCGGGCATCTTCCCCCACATCCCGCAAGATATTCGTCAACTGATTCGCAATCCCCAGGGCGATCGCCTCCTGAGTCGGATGATAGGGGCCATCAGCCCAGGGCGCCGTTGACGCGGTGCGGTTAATGCCCATCACGGATTCTGACATCAGGCCCACCGTTCCCGCCACTCGGTAACAGTAGAGTTTCAGCTCCTCGAAGGTCTCATAACGACTGCGATAGAGGTCCATCCGCTGGCCCTCTATCATGTCCCGGAACGGCTGAATGTCCAGAGGAAATCGTTGTAGGGTATCCGTCAACGTCAAATCCAACTCATCCTGCGGATTCCCCGCAAAAATCGCTTCTAAACGGGCCTCCCACTGATCGAGGGTTTCTGGGGTCGTTTGCTTCGCGTCGGGGCCATCAACCAGCTCATCAGTTCGGCGACACCAGACATAAATTGCCCAGATGGCGCGGCGTTTGGCTTCGGACATCAACCGCGTTCCCAAATAGAACGTTTTGGAATACTTGGCGGTGATTTGACGGCATTCCTCGTAAGCCTCCTCAAGTGACAGGCGCATGGTGACCTTGGGCGGGGATTTAGGCAGTTGCAGCATTCGTCGCAGGCTCGACAGTCAAAGATTGGGCAGAAGTTTCCAGAGTGGAACCGTGGGTTTGGAGATCGGTATCGATCGCCTGCGCTGTCAGCTTACCAGAAAGCACAGCACCTTCCATACTCCCGAGATACTGTTGCAGGGTGAAATCCCCAGCCAAATAAAAGTTCTCAACAGGAGTCCGTTGCACGGGGCGATGTTGCTGACGACCGGGGGTCGCCTTATACACTGAGCGGGGCGTCTTCACCACATGAGACTTCAACAGGGTCGCCGGAGACTCACCCCCAAAATGTTGAGGGAACAGTTGTTCCAACTCCGCTAAGGTGGCGGCCACAATTTCCTCGTCGGATTTACCAATCCAGTCCTCGGCCGGGGCCAACACCAACTCCAACATGGATTGATCTCGATCGGCATACTCCCGACAGGTATTGCTCATGTCAGCATACACGCTTAACAGGTCCGAACGGGAGAACAACAGATGATCAATGTCGGTGAGTTTGCGATCGAACCACAGATGTAGGTTAATCACCGGAACCCCCTCAAGTCCATCGAGTTGCTTGAAGTAATCCAAGCCTCGCCAGGGGTCCGGAAGTAGTAGCTTCAAGGGGTCAACGGGCATCGCTGAGACATAAATATCCGCGTCTAGCACCTCATCAGCAGCCCCATTTAAGCCCCGAATCAGGAAGTTCTCGACGCTTCCGTCGTCTTTGAGTTGAATCTGTTTTAGGGGCGCATTCAGCCGCACCTGGCCCCCGCGTGCTTCAATATACTCGACTAATGGCTCACATAGCCGTTCTGTGGGAGAACCATCGAGAAATGCCATTTTTGAACCGTTTTTCTCCTGTAAAAAACGATTCAATGCTGTCAAAATAATGGTCGCTGAAATTTCATCGGGATTGATGAAATTCAACGCTTTGGACATGGCAATAAAGACTTCTTTTTCAACCCGTTCAGGGACGTTTTGACGCTTTAACCATTCTGAGAAGGAATACTGGTCCATCTCCTCGACATAGCGCTGTCCTTGCACGATCGCCGGCAGTAAGCCAATCCCAAAGCGAATTTTCTCGCCCCAGGTCAACATATCGTTGTTACGCAGAATGGCCACCAGACCATTCACTGGAGCCGGGAGATCTGGAAAATCGAAGCGTGAGTAAGTTCCCGGAGTTTCCGGTTGATTGAAGATCATCGTGTGTTCTTTCCACTGAAGACGATCTTCAATCTCAAGTTCTTTAAACAGTTGCAACATATTGGGGTAGGCCCCGAAAAAGATATGTAGCCCCGTCTCATACCAATCCCCATCTTCGTCCTTCCAGGCGGCGATTTTGCCCCCGAGGACATCGCGGCGCTCTAAGACGATGGGGGTATGACCCCGATCGACGAGATATTTGGCACAAGATAGTCCTGCTAAACCGGCTCCGGCGATCGCAACTCGCATTAACGTTACTAACCTCTCCGTAACTTAACAATTTGCCCGATTCTCATTATATGTTGCAATCCGTTACAAATCACGGAAAAAGCGACACCGAGAGCAAAAAATCCTGAAAAGGGTTCCACCGAACCCCCTGCGAACTGGATTGAACAGCAAGATTGATCAAAATTTAGGGGTGAGCCGAGTCAGCTATCCGGATTTAGCCAAGTCCCGAGTGAAGCTATACATAAGTAGATCTACGGATCTCGGATCGCCACCTCTCGGACAGAATCTGGTCACTATGGTTACCTCCACCCCCATCACCCGCACCGCTCCTAACTCCCAGAAGCACCTGAATGAAACCTGTCGCCTCTGGGAGCAAGAATGTCTGCGAGCCTGGTTAGAGATGAAACAGGACATCGCCCAAGTTCAGCAAGACTCAATCAAGCTCAACCGAGTCCACCCCGCCCCACAACATCCGCAGTCTCAAAGTTTTAGTCATATCAGATAGGACTAAAACATAAGCTAAAACGACTTACTGGAGAGGGGTTTAGTCTTTTTCGCTGTTGATGAGTAACTGTCAATTTTAAATCGCCAGTCATTGATCATCAACGGGCCATTAGCCGTCGCTGTCGCGGCGTCGTAAAATCACAGCATGGCGAGTCGCTTGGGTTTCAGGAGTCACAAACCCATCAATCGTGACCAACTCAAACCCTGATAATCCCTGCTGTAAATCCTGCTGTTCCTCATCGCGCCATTGGCCGCGATACAGCACCACCCAGCCGCCGGGTTTCAACCAGGGCTGAACATAGCGCAGACAAACCGAGGGAGAGGCGACGGCTCGCAACAGTCCGACATCATAACTCCCGCGATAGGGACGTAACGCCCCCAGCGTCTCAGCGCGGCCCGCGATCGCCTCCGTCTGAGACAATCCCAAATGGGCGATCGCCGCCTGAAGAAAGCGTACCTTCTTCTGAGTCGAATCCACGAGCGTGAACGACCAATCGGGGCGGGCGATCGCCAAAGGAATCCCCGGAAAACCGCCACCAGAGCCAATATCCACCACCCGAGGCTGAGGCGGTAACGAGAACTCACCCCGTAGAAACGGCGCCACCCCCCGCAACGAATCCCAGAGATGTTTCTCCCAAAAATCCAGCGGCTCCAGAATACGGGTGAGATTCACCTGACGATTTCCTTGCACCACCGCCTCATAAAAGCGTTGAAACTGGGCCATAATCTCAGGAGTCACAACCCCCTCTAACCCCCTCTCCCACCCCGAAACGGGCAGAGAGGAGGTTGTATCATCATCAACGAGATTAAACTCAAGCATTAAGACCTAAAACGGGATATCATCCGACAACGGTTCATCAGGCGAGGGGGCCGGAGCCGCTGGATTCATCGGTGGATTCGCCGGTGCATTCATTGGCGTCACCGGAGTTGGCGCAGGAACCGCCGCCGTCGGCGCCGGGGCCATTCCAGACGAACCCGCCGCCGCGCGATCGAGAATATGAATCCGTTGCGCCGTCACCTCCGCCCGTTTCTCCCGGAACCCCTCAGGGCGATCAAACACAACCATTCCCAAACGTCCCTCAATCACCACGCGATCGCCGCAATGGAAATTCTCTTGAACCGCCTCAGCCAGCCTACGCCAGGCCACCACCTTCAGCGTCTCAGGAGGATCACCATCCCGCAGAGGATCAATCTGCACCAGCAACTCCGTAATCGCCGTTTGATTATCACTCGTATATCGCAGTTGCGGATCTTGGACAATCTCCGCCATCAAAATACAGGTATTCATTACACTAAACTCTTCAAAATTGCGGACATCCCGAGAGCGACCCAAGGCAGCGAGGCGAGGAACCGCTAACCCAAGACTGGGGTCGTGGTTGTCCTCAGCCTACTAGCTTACCTCAGTTTGCCGACGGCCAGAAGCAGCTAAATCTCATCAAGGGGTAAGTTTTGTCCCCCCTGTTGCTGTTCAACAAACTTCTGAATGCGACTGCGATAATCCAAGAGAATCTGATCAACCCAATCGCGATCGTCCCCGTTCGCAAAAATATGCACCACAGGCTCACCCGCATCCGGTAACACCAACACCCAGTTATCCGACTGGGGTTCACAAACTTTCACCCCATCCGTTAACTCAATGCGATCGGCCGAATGAGTTTCCACCATATGGCGCATCAGCGCCCCTTTCGCCGTCCAAGGACAACGAATCGTCTGACAGCGGTGATACACACGGGGGAGTTCCGCGCGAATCTGTCCGAGCGATCGCCCTTGCAGGGTTTCCATCTCAATCAACTTCGCGATCGAGAACATCGCATCAAAACCGGGGTGTAACTGCGGGAAAATAAAGCCCATTTCCCCACTTCCCCCCAAGACCACATTGGGATTCGTATGACAGGCCTCCATCAACGCCGTCGGATTCGCCTTAGTGCGAATCACCTGACCATCATGACGACGAGCAATCTGTTCAACCGCACTCGAGGTATGCACCGGAACCACCACCGTTCCCCGAGGATGAGCCGTCAAGATCATATTGACCATAAACGCCGTCAGTTGTTCAGCCCGAATCGGCAGTCCCGACTCATCCACGAGAATAAACTGCTCCCCATTCGCCGACACCTGAGCGCCAAAATTCGCCCGCAAGGCTTCCACCACCTGGCCCAACTGCGTCAACAAAGTCTCCCGTTCTTCATTCGCCAGGGCCATCTGATTGAGACTCGCATTGAGGACCACCGCATCACTACCAAACTTCGCCAACAACATCGGTAGAATCGCCCCCGACACCGCATAAGCGTAGTCAATGACGATTTTACTGTTGCTGTGGCGAATCGCCTCAACATTGAGCAATTTCTCAAAGCCCGTGCTGTACATCTCCAACACCTGACTCGGATAGGTCATATCGCCAATTTCGGCAATTTGCGCCCGTCTGAGATCCTCCTTAAAATAAGCGCCCTCAATTTTCTTCTCTTTCGACTTGGTGATATTAATGCCATTGGCATCAAAAAACTCAATCAGAATCGAATCCGAGCGATCCGGGTGAATGCGAACATGAATCCCACCGGCGATAGTTGGCCGAGAGGTCATCCCATTGCGGGAGGCGCGAGCAAACGATCGCGACAGAGGAATCGCCGTCGCCTGTAAGTTCTGCACATTCACCCCAACGGACATAATGCCCGCAATCAGCGATCGCGATACCATACGCGAAATACTGCGCTGATCTCGCGACACCACCACCTGTTCCCCTTGCTTGAGGCTCGACCCATAGGCGGCCCCCAACTTAACCGCAAATTCCGGGGTGATATCGATATTGGCTAAACCACTGACCCCTCGTTGTCCAAAGAGATTCCGCCGCGCCGTTTGTCCCCAAATCAAGTTCATATTCAAAATTGCCCCCGACTCGACCTTCTTGCTCGGCCAAATGCGCACTCCGGGGCTAATCTGAGCTTCTTCCCCAATAGTGGATAACGGTCCCACCACGGCCCCTTCTAGGATATGCGCCCGGCGATCGACCCGAGTCCCCCGACAAATCGTACAGGCCCTTAAATGCACTTCATCGCCAATAATGGCACCATTCCAAATGATCGGCCGTTTGAGATCCGCATCAGCGCCAATGGTGACGTTATCCCCAATGACAGTTCCCGGTTCGATATTGGTACGAGGACCAATGCGGCAATTTTCGCCAATCAGAACCGGCGCCTTAATCTTGACACTGTCGTCGATGAACGAGTTTTGTCCAACCCAAACCCCGGATTCGCGTTCTTCATAGGGATAGGTCATCTGAACTTTACGGTTCAAAGCATCATACTGAGCCTCACGATAGGCTTCGAGATGGCCCACATCACACCAATAGGCCTCGGCGATGTACCCATAAAGGGGTTCTCCTTTATCTAAAAGCGTCGGAAATAAGTCTTTGGAGAAGTCACATTCTTGGTTTTGAGGCAGATACTGGAGAACTTCGGGTTCTAAGATGTAAGTCCCCGTGTTGACGGTATCGGAGAAAATCTCAGAAGCCGAGGGTTTCTCTAGGAAGCGGACAATCCGCTGCTGTTCATCGGTAATCACCACCCCAAACTCGATGGGGTTGGGGACGTGTTTGAGAACCAGGGTGGCTTTAGAGCCTTTTTCCCGGTGGAAGGCGATCGCCTCTTTGAGATCAAAGTCAGTGATCGCATCACCGCTGATGACCACAAAGGTATCATCGAGCAAGTCTTCAACGTTCTTGACACAGCCAGCGGTTCCCAGGGGTTGTTCTTCTTCAACCGCATAGGTCATCTGAACGCCAAAATCTTTCCCATCCTGGAAATAATCCCGCATCACATCGGGGAGATAATGAACCGTTGCAATAACTTCTGTAATGTCGTGACGGGTGAGAAGATTGAGGATATGCTCGGCGATGGGGCGATTTAGGATTGGCACCATCGGCTTGGGAAGGTCACAAGTCAGGGGACGTAGGCGTGTTCCTGATCCTCCGGCCATTAACACTGCTCGCATAAGCACTCCTTATTATTAAATTACGTTTTTATCCAAATCATACAGTTTCTGGGCAGTCCTGAGGAATGGTCACTCAACGGTCCCCCCTGATTAGCCATACTCTAACTAACCGAGTGGGTGGGATCTGCCTTAAGAACGTCAAACTGAGTGATCAAGTTGGGATATCAAAGTGGGTATTCAGCCGTTTAAAGGGACGATTGATGCGTCCCGCCGGCAATGATTGTGGTTATCGTTGAATTTTAGAGTTCTGTCTGCCTCCTAGACTACCATGAGGCTCAGGTCTCTGGGCAAACCCCGCTCTCGGCGGCGATTGCCCGTTCGTAAAGCTGTCCGGCCCGTTCCCAGGTAAACTGCTCCTGGACATAGGCGCGTCCGTTGCGGGAGAGGTCTTGACGCAGAGATTCGTTGTCAAACAGATGCGCGATCGCCTGCACGTACTCCTCCACGTGATTGGCCCGCAAGGCCCGTCGAGGTTGGCTCTCGTCGTCCACCTGCAAGCCTTCTAACGCCGCATCACTCCCGACAATTGGTGTTCCCGCCGCCATCGCTTCGAGGGTTTTATTTTTAATCCCATAGCCAATCCGCATCGACACCACACAAACCGTCGCCTCATGGAGATAGTCGGACATCGAGGGAACTCGTCCGGTTACAGTGACACCGGAAACCGTGGCGAGTTGTTGCACTTCGGGAACGGGATTCGATCCCACCAGGGTAAGCGTCGTGTCGGGATAGCGCGATCGCACCTGAGGATAAATCTCCTTGACTAAAAAGGTCACTGCGTCGATGTTAGCGATATTGTCCATCGCGCCGACAAAGATGAGGCGATGACCGCCGGGATCATGCGATCGCATGGGAAACAACTCCACATCTACCCCATTGGGAATCACCATAATGCAACTATCGGGATTAAACTGTTTCATCTGAGCGCCATCTTCAGGGGTTGTGACGACGATATGACTAAATTTCTGACAATAGCGATTCTCATAACGGTACAGAAGGGGTAAATTGAGGCGATCGCGCAGGGGACGTTCAGCGGTTTCGGTTTCGAGTTGTTGGCGACAGGTACCAAAAATGGAACTATGGACATTGACGAGTGTTTTGAGGCGATCGCCCCAACGAGGCCGAACAAACGTTTCATTGACGCTATGTTCACAGGTGATCACGTCATAGTTTCCTGACGCCACCGCCTCATCGACCCAAGTTTGCATCTCCCGCGAGTAATAGGACAACACACTCGGCGGCGTTCCCCCCAAAAAAAAGCCACTAAAGCGGCGCACTTTCCGCAACAGACTCTTGTCTACAATCGGTGGACGCTCAAACACGACCAACTCGCTCACATAGCCGCGCAAAGCCTCAATCTCGTCATCCGTCACCCCCTCCTGACGTTGTGTGACCACGGTAACCCGATGATACTGATTTAAATACTTCAATAAATTAAAGGTTCGCACTTGGGTTCCGCCCCGACTTGGCGGATAGGGAAAGGTCGCCGACAAACTCAAAACGTTCATAGTAATGGAAGGGTTAAAGGGTCACCTCTATGGTATCAGGGGGGTCTCAGGGGGGTCTCAGGGGGGCGAAAGGAAAGCGAGACTAGGGACTAGAGAACGGGAATGAGTTAGTGGTGGATGAGTTCGCCCATTTGTACCGTCCATAAGCTGGCATAAATTCCCGATTGTTGCACCAGTTGCTCGTGGGAGCCTTGCTCCACAATTTCGCCGCGATCCATGACATAAATACAGTCTGCATTGCGGATGGTACTGAGTCGGTGTGCGATCGCGATCGTGGTGCGATTCTCGGTAATATGATCAAGGGAGCGCTGAATCGCCGCTTCGGTTTCATTGTCCACCGCTGAAGTGGCTTCATCTAAAATCAAAATGGGAGGATTTTTGAGGATCGCTCGGGCGATCGCCAACCGTTGTCGTTGTCCTCCTGAGAGTTTTTGACCCCGCTCGCCAATGGTGGTTTGATATCCTTGGGGTAACTCGGAAATAAAACGATGGGCTTCAGCGATCGTCGCCGCCGCAACCACATCGTCATCCGTCGCCTCAAAACTCCCATAACGGATATTCTCAGCCACAGTTCCATGAAACAAAAATACCTCTTGACTGACTAAGCCAATAGCGCGGCGTAAGTCGGCTAAGCGGATTTCTTGGATATCTAAACCATCGAGAGTAATGCGCCCCGATTTAATTTCATACAGTCGCAACAATAGCTTGACAATTGTGCTTTTTCCTGATCCAGTTGCGCCCACAACAGCGATGGTTTGTCCCGCCGCAACGGAGAGAGAGAAATTCTCAATGACCGGTTGGCGATCGTGGTAGCCAAAGGTGACTGAGTCGAGAGAAATATCCCCCTTAACTTGTTCAACGGGTAAAGGAGTTGAGCCAGGATGTCGAGTAATGGGAGTATCGAGGAGTTTGAACAGTCGTCGGGTTGAGGCCTGCGATCGCTGATACAAGTCTAAGGTTTCCCCCAAACGAGTGAGAGGCCACAATAACCGTTGAGTGAGAAACACCATCGTACTGTAGGTTCCCACCGCTAGATTTCCCGCTGCGGCGTCTAACCCACCGAGTAACAAAATCGCCGTGAACCCCACTAAAATGATAATCCGAATCAGTGGAACAAACGCCGCACTGAGGGCGATCGCCCGCCGATTCGTGCGAGAATACTCATGACTGAGTTGGTTAATTCGCTCCGCTTCATACTCTTCTGCTGTAAAACTTTTAATCGTCGTAATTCCCGTCAAATTATTGGATAACTGGGAATTAAGATCACTCACCGTTTCACGAACAGCAGAGTAACGCGGTGCAAGACGTTTCTGGAAACTAATAGAACCCCAAAGAATAAAAGGAATGGGTAGCAATGCCAACAGAGCAACATTCGGAGTTAAAATCACAAATGCTCCCCCAATCACAATCACAGTCGTTAGAACTTGTAATACTTCATTCGCACCGCGATCTAAAAACCGCTCTAACTGGTTAATATCATCATTCAGAACCGCCATCAACGCGCCGGTACTGCGTTCTTCAAAAAACGACAGTTCCATCTGTTGTAAATGACGATAGCCATCGAGACGGAAATCATGTTGAATCGTCTGGGCTAAGTTGCGCCACAGCCGCTGATAGGCATATTCAAACAGAGACTCAAACCCCCAAATCACAAAGCTCAACAGGGATAAGACCACCAGTTGCGCCAAAATTGATTCAATGCCCAAACTCGCTAAAAAGGAGTCTTCTTGCTGAACTACAATATCCACCGCCAAGCCAATTAAAGCCGGAGGAGCTAGGTCAAAAATCTTATTGAGTACGGAACAAGTTGCAGCTTTCCAAATATCTTTTTGATAGGAATGAGCATATTGAAGCAGGCGTTGGAATGGATGTTTCTTAGAAACAGGCATCAGTGTAAATCAACAATTAATAATTAACAATTTGCGCTGAATAATTTGAATGATACGGAATCCGGTTAGATCCTAATCAAACCATTGTTCCTCGTCGTTCCCCGTGACTCCTTCCTCGTGACTCCTTCCTCGTGACTCCTTCCTCGTGACTTGGCTGAAGCCAAGTCATGGCTTTGGGGAGGCTCTGCCTCCCGAGGACAGGCGGCAGAGCCGCCCAGAGTGCGTGTCACGGCTTCAGCCATGACACGAGGGGTACGAGGGGTAGAGGGGTAGCCTTCAAAACTCGATTTCGTATTAATCATAAATATACGAGAATGTCAAGCCCAAAACAAACATTTTTAGTCTTAATGATCCACAATCAATTATCCATTACTATAAGGTCAGCGAGGCAGTTCCCATCCCTTGGAACATGACCCAAGATAGAAAGAAGTTCGTAATAAAGATTGCCATCAGGGCTGTCACCACAGCAGTTGTCGTCGATTCTCCGACCCCTTTCGCCCCTCCAGAAGTGGTTAGACCCCAACTACAGCCAATAATAGCTACCAACCCTCCAAAGACCCCTCCTTTAATCGTGGCATTGAGAAGGTCGCTCACCCCCATAAAGTTGCGGGCTGATTCGAGGAATACCGACTGAGCAATGCTATATTGACTCGTCGCAATGAGTAACCCGCCGGCCATGCCGATAATCAGAGAAAATAGGGTCAAAATTGGCACCATGATACAGCAAGCGATGACCCGAGGAATAACGAGATAGTCGATGGGGTCTGTTCGTAAGATATAGAGAGCGTCAATCTGTTCAGTCACTTGCATGGTCCCGATTTCCGCCGCAAACGCTGAACCCACTCGCCCCGCCACAATCACCGCCGTCAACACGGGGGATAACTCCCGGGCCAGGGCCACCGCTAGAACCCCTCCTACCGCCGAACCCGCCCCAAAGTTGAGAAATTCCCGCGCCACCTGAATTGTAAACACCATTCCCACGAACCCAGCGGTGATGGTATTGATGAGTAAGGATTGAGGACCCACGAAAGCCATCTGTTCGATGGTGTTACGCCGGTGGATTTTACCGCTGACTAGCCCCGTGGCGAGATGGATGACCACTTGTCCACCGAGGAGGATGGCGGCGAGTAGACGCTGGCCCCATTTGGCTAGGCTGCTTGGGATGAGTTTCTTATACAAGGGTTCTGCGCCAAAACGATAACAACAACGAACACACTGCAAGGTAACGTTACACGAAATACCAAGTTTCTTTAGGTTTATTTAAGATTTATACAGTTTTGGGATCTCGGCGGCGATCGCGATTAAGGTAAGAACATTCGAGATCGATAGCCCTTGACAAGTTTCCTAGTTGTGCAGTTAAATCCCATGTTATCTAACCTTTGTCTCCCAACTCACCTCTCCCGACTCCGCTCTTTGTGTCTAACCACGGTCTTCAGCTTCATGTTACCGGGTTTGGTTTTTGCAGCGGGAGCTTTAGCCCTGTTCGTGATGAGTTATATCCCACTCTGTACCCAAATCGGTCATGCGGGGTTACATTGGCTGCTTGAGTTTCTGGCGGTTTTTGGTACAGGCCATCCTCTACAGGGACTACTCTGGCTTGGCTTCTCCTTCAGCTTTGTGGCTGTCCTCTTTGATATGTTTGCCAGCTTTCACACAGTCCAAGAGCAACACGAACGGTAACTCAAGTCAACCACCCCTGTCAAGACAGAGGAGTCGACAGGAGTCAAAGCCGGCGCACCCAGATTCAGGAACGGAATTGGGGAGATGAATTGATGTTAGAATCCCGTCAATCGCCTGTTAATAATAATTCGGAACAAAGGTTTGCTTACTCTTGGGCGGCCGTAAATAGCCAATATCTTCTTGACGTTCGGGGAGTTCAATGGGATCTGGGGTCAGATCATCATAGGGAATCATGGTCAAGATGTGATGGATACAGTTGAGACGGGCGCGTTTCTTGTTATCAGCATCCACAACATACCAGGGCGATCGCTTAATATCGGTATGTGCAAACATTTCATCTTTGGCGATGGAGTATTCGACCCATTTTTCCCGAGCCTTTAAGTCCATCGGACTCAGTTTCCAGCGTTTTGTCGGGTCATCAATGCGAGCTTGAAATCGTTTCTCTTGCTCATCATCACTGACCGAAAACCAGTATTTAATCAAGATAATTCCCGATCGCACCAGCATACATTCAAACTCGGGACAAGAGCGTAGAAACTCCCAATACTCCTCTTCGCTACAAAAGCCCATCACCCGTTCAACCCCAGCCCGGTTATACCAACTGCGATCGAACAACACCATCTCCCCAGCGGCGGGTAAATGGGAGACATAGCGCTGAAAATACCATTGGGTCTTTTCCCGCTCCGTGGGGGTTCCCAACGCCACCACGCGGCAAATACGGGGGTTCAGAGATTCAGTAATGCGCTTGATGGTTCCACCCTTACCAGCGGCGTCACGCCCTTCAAAAATAATGGCAACTTTTAAGCCTTTTGCTTTGATCCAAGTCTGTAATTTAACCAACTCAATCTGAAGTCGTTTTAGTTCAGATTTATAAACTTTTTTAGGAAGTTTTTTGGCAGGTTTTGAGGGTTCAGAGGTCATGAAATCTTGAAAATTTGGGTCGTCATTGGTCTCGACGGTGCTTTCGGAACTTTCGTTAGCCTTATCTTTTTTCTTTTTCTTACCCATTGATCTAAAAAAGTGACAGCAGTTATCAACTGTGAGGGTCTCAGTTGCCTCAATTATATAACAGCAGGTCAAGAAGACAAGATATCCCCAAAGATATCACCCCTAACAACACCAATGATGGGTTCAACTCTTGCGACAGATGGCATCATGAGGACAATACTGACACGCCGACTGCTGATGATCCGGCTCAACAGGATAGTCGCCCTGATTGAGATGAGTTTTGAGGCGATCGCTGAACCGTTCGAGGGCCGCGCGATCGACCTTATTACGTTTCCCCAGGGGTTTACCTTTGGTTAGGGAATAGTAATAGGCCTCGACTGAGGCTGACTCAGTGGGGTTCTCCCCCTGAAGTTGTTGTGCGACGAGATCCTGATAGAGAGGAAGCTGGACATCTAAATCCGCCTTTCCCTGGTCATTCTTGGCGCGGGTGGGCCGACTTGAGCGGCTCTTATACTCAATGACAACATGGCCCTCGGGGGTGTGATCGAGGCGATCGATCTGTCCCCGCACCCGAAACCCATACCACTCTCCCTCAAACGACCGTTCCGTCGCCACAATTTGGCTGTCGTCGCCGAGAAAAGACGCTTGAGAGACGGTGCGGTGCAATCGTTGCAAATGCTCCTTCCGTCGCGCTCCCCAGGCGGCTAACTCCGGTAACTGTTCCAAGGCTTCGGCTTCCTCAAAGGCGGCCTCTAAATGCTGCAACAGAGCCTCACGCAAATCCGGCGATCGCGTCTCTAAGGCCTTTTGGGTTGCCAATTCCAAGGTTTTGTGGTAAAGCTTCCCGCGAACCCGCCCCGACAACTCCGTCTCCGCTTCAGCCAATTCCCGAATCTTGAGCAAATCCCCGGCAAACCATTTAAACCCACATTGGCCCAAATGGGTCAATTGAGAGGCACTAAAATAGCGAGATTGGAGATCGAAGGGAATCTCCGTCAGACCCTGAAAGCGATCGCCCCCCTGACCCTGGTGACGACCCTGGTGACGACGGTGTTCAATGGCCCAACTGCGAGCCGCATGAGACAAAACTGGGTCCTCTTGTAATCTCCGTTGTCCTAACCCCTGTTGACGTAACCCCTGTTGACGTAACCCCTGTTGACGTAATTCCTGCCAACTGGCGATCGCCCCGGGGTCATCAGCCGCTTGTACCGCAATCTTAAAGCGAGCCAGATAAGGACTCGGCGGCCGAGGAGTCGCCTTAATTTGCCGAGGATAGGAGAGATAAAGTTCCCCGGCCACCCGGAAAAGATCGCGAAACACCAACAATTGTCGTTGCGTTAGAGTGAACGCCGTTTCAATCGCAAACCCCTGTTTCCGAAGCTGTTTGCGGCGGTACAAGTCCAAGAGTGAATCTGACCCGAGAGGAGACGGAATCATCCCATCAGCCACCCCTAAGACCCAGAGATAGCCATATCTTGCCCCCAACACCGCCTCAGGAGACTGAACCGCGATCGCCCCCTCCGACGGCTCAGGCGCCACCCGCAGCCAAGATAGAGTGTCAAGCAGTTCCTGAGTGAACTGTTCTAGGGTCAGACGTTGAGGGTTGGCTTGAGCCAGATGCTGTAAGCCTTGTTGTAGAGACGACCAGGCCAAGCGATCGCCCAGATGACTCTGACAGCGTGGTTCGAGCTGCCAAGACTCCAACACGTCTCGCAGGCGGGCGATCCAGGTGGAGCGATCGCCGCGCGTCCATCCCTCTAGGGCCGTCAACTGCGCCCCGCAGTTCCGCCAACTCTGGCCCGTGTGGGGATGCTGACGGCGGACTCGCCCCCAGTCAATCGAGCCAATGATCTCGGGGGCCGTGGGCGTTAGAGGATGTCGGAACAGAGCCGCCGTGGACTCGAAGTCAAAGCGCGATCGCAGCGCCGCGACCAGCCCTTGCAGCCAAGCGCCCAGGGGGGTTTTGAGCAACGGACGGGGGCGATCGCAGGCGATGGGTAACTCATACTCCCAGGCGATATCTTGCAGCATGGGGTCATAGCCTTCAACATCCCAAGTGACCAGAGCCATCTCCTGGGGAGCCACGCCCTGACGCAAGAGCCGTTTCACCTGACGCAAGACCCCTCGGACTTCCTCCTCTTGATTCAAATAGGAGTCTGCTGGCCGATGATGAACGGGCAACGACCGGGTAGAAGCTAAAACGGGAGAGGCTGAAATAGTAGTAGAGGGAGCTGACGCGGACGGCTCATCCTCACTCGTCTCTAGGGTCCAACCCAGGGCTTGCAAATCCGCGATCGCCTGCTCTTGTCCGGGCAAATCTAACTCAGGGAAACTCGGCAGAAATAAGAGACTCCCTGGGGCGGCGATCGCATTCAAAAACTGTAACCGGGGTTGGCGATCGATCCATTCAGGATAGCCGTAAACCCAGAGCGGCCGGGGCGTTGGTTGCAGCTGGGCCGCTCGTTGATAAACCTGAGCCGGATCGACAGATTTCTCCTGTTCGAGGCGATCGCAGTAGGCCTGGGTCACGCGCAACAATAGCGTGAGCGGCGCAGAATGGGGCGTTATTGCCGCCAAAGCTGCCAAGTCTAAGTCAGACCGCAAAAGACTGGTTAACCCTGGTATTAAGCGGCGTTCTAGGGCGCTGAGGTCTCCCTCGCGGCTCCCGTTGGGCTGGGGTTGAGTCCAGGTTGGATCGCGTCGTTGTTCCTGGACTTGCGCTCGGACGACGGCTAAACGCCGTTGATGAGCCATCAGGGGTGAGAGAATCTGCCAACCCTGGTGTTCACAGTGTTGACGGGCTAACATCTCCAGGGAACAGTAGGGAACATCGAGGGCGGTGGCCAGGGAGCGATGAGCGCAAATGACTTGAGTTCCGGGGGCGATCGCCTCTCGCGGGTCCTGAAACTCAAATCGAGTCTGATGGTGGGTTTTGATGTGGGTTTTGATGTGGGTTTTGATAATGCGCATTCGCCTGACCTCCGCTGCTTCCTGACGTCTCCTTGGACTGGGCCATTGGACTCAATCATTCGAGTCGCCGTTTGCGCTCGACTCAGTTATCGTTAATCCTAGCCCTCAAGCTCCGAGACCGCTTCACTAAACCCCAAAAATTGCGGGTCTTGTCAGTTCTCAATGGAACGCCCGTCACCCCATGCGACAGCCCCCTTCCATCGCTCAGGCCTTTTCCCTACTCTGTTTTGTCGGTGCTGCAATCTTGCTGGTATTGGAGTTTGTGGGTCCCGAGACTCAAACATCAAATCCTCCGTTTGAGGATCTCGCAGCCAATGAGTCAGCCAATGAGTCAGCCAATGAGTCGGCCGGGAATCCTGACGAGCCGGCTGAGGGGCCGGTTGAGTCCATTTCCTCGGCGATCGCCACCCGTTCAGACCTAAGCTTTCCCGAGTTTAGCGTCTCGTTGGCCAACAACCTGCAAAACCTCGATCGCTTCATCTCCGAGTCATCATCACGGATGTCCTCAACGACGTTCTCAACCGAGCCAACGAACGAGGAACAAGTCCCCGAAGACCTGTATTTAGAAGTCTCTCTGAGTCAGCGAACCCTATCGGTGTACTACGATCAACAGCCACAACATCACTATCCCCTGGCTGTCGGTCGAGAGGGTTGGGAGACCCCCACCGGAGTCTTTGAGGTCATCGAAACTCGAAAAAATCCGGCCTGGGAGCATCCGTTGACGGGGGAGGTGATTCCCCCAGGGCCAACCAATCCCTTAGGCGATCGCTGGATTGGCTTTTGGACCGATGGACAGGTGTATATCGGCTTCCACGGAACGGCTGATGAGTCGAACCTTGGAGCCGCCGTGTCTCATGGCTGCTTGCGTCTGTCTAACTCAGATATTCGTGAGCTTTACGAGCAAGTTGAGCCAGGAACCCCAGTGATTGTCCGTCCCTGAGCGATCGCCCGGTCATCGGAATCGCCCTGATCATGGTTCTTAGGCGTCCTTGGCTTGTTGTTCTTCAGCCTCAAAGTTTTCAGCATAGGCCTCTAACAGCATACTCACCTGAGACAAGACCTCTTTCGGATTGGTTTTCCCCAGTAATTGACGTTCCGGGAAAAACTCAGGATGGGCCAAACTTTGCTCAATCGCATCGGTGACCTGTTTACTAATCAAGTCTGAGAGTTGTTCTCGCGCCCGCGATCGCTGAAAATTGGCCCCTTCCTCCGTGGTGGCATAGAGGGGAGGGAGGCGATTGAGAGCATACGCCGCAATATCGCCCACATCCAGAGTGCGCTCGGTACTGGCTTCAATTTCGGCAACTTTCGTGATGGCCTCCGATAACACCAACTCCTCCATAACATTAATAAACTGCTTGCGCGGTAAGACCACAACGTCGCCCGTGAGAAGCGCCCCCATCAGGCGATCGAGGGACATATACTCTTCAATAGACAGTTCTGAGGCCGTATTACAAATACGTCCCACTTCGGCTTCCATGACGGGGGTTAAGTACCCGTCCGAGAGGGCCTGTTCGACAATTTTGACAATGCTCATAGCGGCTATCGGTTCGTCTTGCTACATCGATGCAATGGATCACCACACCGTCCGTCAGAGATCTGAAACAGGAAAATTTAACTGAAACCCTGAGATTATACTGTTTTTTCTCAAGTCAAGTCTGGGATTCCGGTGATTTCCCTCCCACTCACCTCAAACATCGAGGCCAAACATCGAGGTGAGTGAACCGTTCCGGGGAATTATTTTAATCCCAAGTTTAACCAGGGAGCCGGATCAACGGATTCCCCATTCACATAGAGTCCCCAATGCAAATGAGGACCGGTGGAGATACCGGTGCTACCAATACGGCCAATGATGTCTCCGGCTTCGACCATCTGGCCTTCGCGGACGTTAATTTCGCTCAGGTGAATATAAATACTGGTCACACCTTGGCCATGGTCAAGACCGATACTATTGCCATGAAGTTCAAAGCCTTGGGAGACCGTTCCCACCAGAGACACCCGGCCGCGCGCCGTAGCGACAACCGGCGCTCCCATGGGAGCGGCGTAATCAAAGCCACGATGGTAATAATTCTCGGCCCACTCGCCGTTATAGTAGCGACGAACCCCGTAGGGAGTGCTGATGGGGCCATCACTGGGATGACGGAAAGAGCCAGTCCAAAGCCGCTCGGGGGTAACCATGGCTTTGAAGTCATCCATACGGTCAAATTCGTAATCCGTGCCTTGAATGGCGTTAACAGAGGGAGAGAGCCAAATTTCTTGAATCGTGAAACGGCGATCGCCCAGAGAAACGGTTTGACTTTGACGTTGGTTCCCAGAACTGGCACGGATGGGGAATGGCCCTGGAGAGTCAAGGGGAGTGGTTGGGATAAAGGCCCGATAGCGATTCTGACCAACGGAGAAGGTTTGATAACTGCGTCCGCGAGCGGTGACGGTGGGAGCCTGTGGGGCCTCGCTTTCAATCAGCACCGAGAGGGTTTCCCCTAACTGGGGTTGTTCGGGTGACACTCGCATCTCTAGGGCCAGAGCCGGAGCGCTCATCACCACCCAAGTCCCGACAATCGCCGAGAGAGGCTGGGCCACAGAGGAGGTAAAGGGGTTGGGTATCATCGTCATTCACGCCTAAGACTTAACACTTAAAAACGGGCCGGCCCAGTCAAAATCCGGGTACTGCTCATTTTAGCCCTCACCCGGAGCGCTGACCGGTTTCACATAAACCACCAATTGACGGTTCACTAAGTACTGATGGCCCTCGTCATCGAGTACACAGAAATAAATTGGATCTTGCCAGGCAATTCGTCCAATCAGGCGATCGCCGGTCGTCGTTTGCAGTTCAAGGGGGGTATGTTCTTTGACGTACTCTTGTAGGAAACGAATGCTCGGTAAACTCGTATCCATTTCAATCGCCATAAGTCCGTCTCCTCACCGAATAGATAGAAAGGCCTGTTGTGGGCATCGCTGCGATCGCCCGCTGTTTGCTACCATTGGCTACCATACCACCTTGAGTGAAAGGGGACGAACACTCCCTGATACTGGACAAAGGACTCACGCACTATGACGACCCTGGACTTTCAGAAATATCACGGTTTAGGCAATGATTTCATCTTGCTCGACAACCGCCATAGCCACGACCCCCTGGTGACTCCTGAACAAGCCGAGCAGATCTGCGATCGCAATTTTGGCATTGGTGGCGATGGCGTGATTTTCTTACTTCCAGGCCAAGACGGTACCGATTACACCATGCGGATTTTCAACTCCGATGGCTCGGAACCGGAAATGTGCGGCAATGGTATCCGTTGTTTAGCCCAATTTGCGGCCCAACTCAACGGCCAAGAGGACGCCACCTATCGCATTCAGACCTTAGCTGGGGTCATGACCCCTCAACGCCAGGCCGATGGACGAGTTAAAGTGGATATGGGAGAACCGCGTCTGTTAGCGGGGCAAATCCCCACAACCCTCAAACCTGAATCGGAGAAAGTGGTCGATGTTCCCCTAACCGTCGGCGATCGCACCTGGAACGTCACCACCGTCAGCATGGGGAATCCCCATTGTGTGGTCTTTGTCGACGACGTGGCGGCGATTTCTCTGGCTGAGATTGGCCCCCAATTTGAGCATCATCCGCAGTTTCCCCAACGGATTAACACAGAATTTATCGAGGTCACTCAGGGAAATTACGTAAAAATGCGGGTGTGGGAACGCGGGGCAGGTGCTACGCTGGCCTGTGGCACAGGCGCCTGTGCCTCGGTCGTCGCCGGTGTCCTAACCGGACACTGTGACCGGTCAACCACGGTTGAACTTCCCGGTGGCAACTTGGAAATTGAGTGGTCGAATCAGGGATCGGTGTACATGACGGGGCCAGCCACCTTTGTCTTTTCAGGCACATTGCGCCTGTAATTGTACCGGTAATTGTACCGGTAATTGTACGGAGAATTACGGAACCATCTCCCCGCATCCAACTGAGCCATCTCAATTCGCTCTCAGGACGGCGTTCAGGACAAACAGGTGTCGTATCAGCTTCAATGGTATAGGTCAGGTCAAACTAACTAATCAAACTCACTAAGGTATAGAGGTTAACTCATGGGTGGAGGCATTTATCTAATTCAGGACGACGAGCAATTAGTCGAAATGAGCGAGCAAGCGTACGAGTCCGAAGAACAACTCCAAGAACTCCTGGAAACCTATCCCAATCTCCTCGCCGGCGATCAGATTGACACAGCACTCCCCCGCTACTGGCTCCTGATTCGCCGAGAAACCCCAATTCCCACAGAGGAAGATGGGGCCGGCCGTTGGTCCGTCGATCGCCTCTTTATCGACCAAAACGCCATCCCCACCCTAGTTGAAGTCAGACGCATTGATAACAGTCGCATCCGCCAAGAAGCAATTGGCCAGATGTTAGACTACGCCGCCAATGCCAGCATTTATTGGCCCATCGATACCATTGTCTCCCAGTTTGAAACCAACTGCCGCGAACAAGGCCGCGATCCCGAAGAAGTCTTTGAGGAGTTTTTGGGAGAAGAAGCCAGTGAAGAACGGTTCTGGCAAAAAGTCAAAACCCATCTACAAGCCGGAAAAATTCGCCTCGTCTTTGTCGCCGATCGCATCGCGCCGGAACTGCGACGAGTGGTAGAATTTCTTAACGAACAAGTCGATCCGGCCGAAGTCTTAGCCCTCGAAGTCAAACAATATGCCGATCACTCCGCCGAGTCTTTGCGTCTATTAGTCCCTCGGGTCCTCGGACAAACCGCCGAAGCTCGCCTTAAAAAGTCCAGCGCGACCCGTGAACGTCGTCGTTGGGATGAAACATCATTTTTCCCAGAATTCGCCAGTCGCCGGGGCGAAGAAGAGGCAACAGTGGCACGAAAAATCTATACCTGGGCGCAGGAAAAAGTCCCCCATGTTGAAGTGCAATGGGGCAAAGGCGACAACTATGGCGGGTTTGGTGTCTATTTCAAAGACAATCGCGGCAAAATCGGCAGTGAGTTGTTTAATATCGGCATCTGGGGCGGTTTAGAATTATCCTCACAAAATTACGGTTCCCAGCCACCCTTTAATCAGACGGAACCCTGGCAAGAACTGCGATCGAAGTTTAGTTCCGTCGGCATCGCCCTCCCCACCAATCCCACGGAAACCCGTTTTCCCTATCTCCGACTCTCGGCGTTGCAGGATGATTTGATGCTAGAGCAGATTTTGCAAACCTTTACCTGGGCCGTCGAACAAGCGGCAGAACATTAACTGTAACTTGTCCCCAAAATGGGGTTTTGAAGGACAAAACCCCAGGAAGGGCGCAGAATCAGGAGAAGGCGAATAAAGGTAAAGGTACGCCCCGACGTCTTTTCTCTTGCCTCTTGCCTCTTGCCTCTTGCCTTCTTTCCCCCCTGTTCCCTGTTCCCTGTTCCCTGTTCCCTGTTCCCCCCTAATCCCCCAAAGATTGCAGCGAGGCTTGAATACCATTGCGTTGGAGTTCGTTCAACACCGCTTCAGCCCGATCGCGGTGACGGAAGGCAGCCGACTGGGTAATGCGTCCATCACGGCGGCGTAGGGTGAGGGCATCAGGCATCAACAGTTGAACCAGTTCTAAATCGGTATTGGTGCGAGGAGTGACCGTAATCCGGAATTGTAGGCGCGTCGGTGGCACATTAACACTGGCATAACTTGGCGGTGGTGGAGGTGCGCCGGGACGGTTCGAGAGGACGGTGGTGGGCGGTATGGGCAAATGGCCGCGATCGCCGATGGGAACATTACCATCAGGAACCGGAAGCGGCGGAAGTTCCCCCCGAGTCGAAATTGGCGCTTGATAGGACGATTGTGGCGGCCGGTAGGCCAGTGGAGGTTTATCAAAGGACACCGACGGCGATCGCTGCTGCATCGATAAAGCACTGGCATTCCCCCAAGAGAGAACCTCAACCTCCCCTGTAGACTCTGTGTCAGTAGACTCTATTTCGGCAGGAGTTGAGGCAGTTGAGGCCGACGATCCTAGATGTGAACGAGTTGCCAGACGACCGATATTGCCGCGATTATTGACAAAACGATTATCTTGGGAAGACGCCTCAGCCGTCGGGGCGATCGCCACCCCTTGATTGCCATTGCCCTCAAACGTACTATTAACAATCCAGAGGCGACCTGACTCTAACCAAATTCCATGGCCCTGGGGATTACTCACCGTCACCCCATTCAGGCCAGAGCGATCCGCCGCTGCGATCGCCGTATGCTGACGGCCATAGGCACTGTCCACCTCAGCACCACCCGAAATAATGACCCCCTGGCCCTGTTGCGGCGGATTGCCATAGAGCGTGACCCCCGAGGGGAGCCGTAGCGGGAAAATTTCACCATTGGCGCGGCTGTAGGTTCCGGGACTGAGAAAAATCACCGTATTAGCTTGAGCGCGACGCAGAGCATAGGTTAACGTGCGCAACGGTTGCGCCTCCGTGCCACCACCGGGCTGATCTCGTCCCTGAGTGGGATTGACAAAGACTAACGTGGCCTGAGACGATCGCCCCGACGCATCTGAGCGCGACGAGAGTTGCCCCATTAACCTGGGTCTCGATTGGGCGATCGCCGGCTCAATAGTGATACCATTCGCCAGTGTGAGAGTGACAGCCCCCAACGCGCCCCATTGGTAACGTGATAACCCCATATACGAAAATCCTAGGTGCAAGACAACGCAACAACCAAACCAGTGAACAACCGACAACGGGTTGATGTCCTCAACCACACCCTATCTCAACCAAAAACACCGCCGATGAACCCTCGGGAAACCCACGAACCTACTGTCATTGAGGGAACGATGTCTATCGAAGGACAAGCCCACCCCGACGCCAGCCTAACCCCGATCTCCGTCTGTCGCATCCTCGACGCGAACCTCGATCGCGCCCGCGAAGGCATACGCATCGTTGAAGAATGGTGTCGTTTCGGATTAAACAACGCTGAGTTAACCGATACCTGCAAGCAGATGCGCCAGGAACTCGGCCGTTGGCATAGTGCCAAACTCAGATCCGCCCGAAATACCCCTGATGACCCTGGCGTTGACCTCACGCATCCTCGCGAAGAACGGCGAGAGAGCGTTGAGCAGGTTTTACAAGCCAACCTCTGTCGCGTCGAAGAAGCCTTACGGGTCTTAGAAGAATACGGCAAGCTCTACCACGTCGATATGGGCAATGCTTGTAAACAGATGCGATATCAAGTTTATACCCTAGAAAGTCACTTTCTGGCCGACCAACGGCAGCAAACCTTAAAACAAGCCTCCCTGTATCTGGTGACCTCTCCGAGCGATCGCCTGTTTGAGATTGTCGAGGCGGCTCTACAAGGGGGACTGACCCTGGTGCAATATCGCGATAAGGATGCCGATGATGTCACGCGCCTCAACACCGCCCAAAAACTCAAACATCTCTGTCACGACTATGGGGCCTTATTCATCCTCAACGATCGCGTGGATTTAGCCCTAGCCATTGAAGCCGATGGCGTTCATTTAGGACAGCAAGATGTCCCCATCTCCTTCGCGCGTCAACTCCTCGGCTCCCAACGGATTATCGGTCGTTCGACCACCAATCCCGAAGAAATGCGCCGAGCCTTAGCCGAAGGAGCCGACTATGTGGGGGTTGGCCCCGTCTATTCCACACCAACGAAAGCGGGAAAAGCCGCCGCTGGCTTAGAATATGTCCGCTATGCCGCTGAACGCTGTCCCGTTCCCTGGTTTGCGATTGGCGGTATTGATATGACCCGACTCCCGCAAGTCTTTGACGGCGGCGCGACTCGGGTTGCTGTGGTGCGGGCCTTGATGGAGGCGGAACAACCCACCCTGGTTACCCAGTATTTCCTCTCGCAGTTGGCTTGGGTGAATCGGATGCGTCGTCGTGATGAGCAAGGATAGCCGGGGACGTGCATCGATTGCTGGACTATTCTCGACTGTTTGATGGCTCTGAGGCTGGGTCTGAGGCTGGGATGTTCTCAGCGTTAGAGACGCAACTGGAGCAGAAACTGCACCGGTTAGATCATCATCCCCAGTCGCCAGTGGTGTTGTTAGCCGAGAGGGATGCGATCGCCTTTTTGGCCGGGGTCTTGGCGACTCAGATACGGGGAGTTCCCCTGGTTCTCGGGAATCCCCAATGGCGTTGCCGAGAATGGCAACAGGTACAAGGTTTACTGAACTGTAATCTGGTCTGGGGCCAGGTTCCCCTAAATATGAGTTCTGACGCCAAGACTCAGCCCCCAGCCGGGACAATTTTGATTCCTACTGGGGGAACGTCGGGGAGGATTCGCTTTGCGGTTCACACCTGGGAGCGGCTGACAGCCTCGGCGTTGGGGTTTCGCGACCATATTCAGGGCCAACAGATTAACTGTTACTGTACCTTGCCCCTGTTTCATGTCAGTGGCTTGATGCAGGTGGTGCGATCGCTCGTGACGGGAGGACAACTCGTGTTTGGCTCTTACAAGGCGTTACAGGGGGGAGCATTGCCTGCATTTGACCCGCAACGGTTCTGGATCTCCTTGGTTCCGACTCAGTTACAGCGACTGTTGGCTGCTCCAACGGTGACGGCTTGGTTGCAACGGTTTGAGGGGATTTTGCTCGGCGGTGGGCCAGCTTGGCCGGGGTTGTTGGCTCAGGGGCGATCGCACCGTCTGCCCTTAGCCTTAACCTATGGTATGACGGAGACCGCTTCTCAGGTGGCAACCCTACAACCTCGGGAGTTCCTAGAGGGCAACAGCAGCAGCGGTCGGGTCCTCCCCCACAGTGAAATTATCATCACCGACGCCTCTGGCCGCCCCGTTAAGCCTGGAGAAATTGGACAACTAACGATTCGGGCTAAATCCTTGATGCGCGGCTATTATGGCGAATTTGAGTGGGATAAACCGAGTCTTGGGGAACTCGTCAGTGATGATTATGGCTATTTTGATGAGGCGGGTTATCTGCATCTTGTGGGCCGGGGAAGCCAGATGATGATTAGTGGCGGGGAAAAGGTGTTTCCCGCTGAAGTTGAAGCTGTGTTACGAGAGAGTCCGGGGATTGAGGATGTCTGTGTGCTAGGTGTGGCGGATGAGGACTGGGGTGAGGTGGTGGTGGCGCTGTATGTCCCGGCCGGGCCTGAGTCCTCTGATGAGATTATCATGGAGGGGCGATCGCGCCTCTCGCAACAGTTAGCGTCCTATAAACATCCGAAATGTTGGCTGGCGATCGAGCGGATTCCCCGCAACAGTCGCGGTAAAATTGAGCAGGTGCAGGTGCAGCGTCTCGTCTCAGCGCTTCGAGCCAGCAAAGAGAGCGCCAAAGACGGCGATGATGAGTAATGTTTGGTAGCCAAAGACGGCCAACCAGTCTAAGACAAAACTGCTGTCAACGGTTGCTATTCGGGAAAAAACACTCAACACTTGATAATTCACAATTAACACTGGAAAAATGGCTCTTCAGGGTTCAGGTTAATACGACAAATTTGTAGCAGATGACATCCCTTACCGTCGGGGCGAAAATTTTTTCAACTTTACAATTTGGGACCTCATGCTACAAATTACAGCGTATATTTTACAGCACACTGAAGATTCAGAACAATAGAAATTACAGAGGACATCTTTCGACGTTGTTAGTTTAGCGAGAACCGAGATAAACGTCAATTAATAAAATTTATGAGTAGCGTAGGGGCGAAAGATTTTTCGCGTAGTAGGGCGAAAGATTTTTCGCGTAGTAGGGCGAAAGATTTTTCGCCCCTACAGCAACGGATGTAATCTGCCATAAATTCTCCTGATTACCCTAAACCTAGAAGACCCCAGAAGTAACGTATCAAAAGATAGATTCGGAGCTTTCCTGCATCACATTCCCAAACCTTTAACAGAGGCTAAACATCATGTTTCCCCATCAATGGATAGTTAGACAAATCCCCACACTCGCCTTGCCAATCCTGAT
>NZ_JAWOCL010000289.1:0-15738 GCF_046483825.1 Sodalinema sp. | reverse complement strand
TGTACGCTCTGTGAGATTCAACACCGAGCCATTGAGACATAGAGTATCTCCGGTGTCCCGACGCTGTGCGCTCGGGGATTAATATCCCTTCTGATTCCCAACGTCTTAACGTCGATGGTGAGACTCCTTTGATTTTTGCGGCTTCGGAAATGCTAAACTTACTCATGATTTGATTATAGCTTAAAGCTTGAGTAAGTTTAAACAATTTTAGTGAGAAATTTAAACTCTGTCTCCAGCCCCCTCTTGCCTCTTGCCATCCCCTCTTGGGAGGGGTTAGGGGTGGGTTATGCCTCTTGCCTCTTGCCTTCTGTTCCCTGTTCCCTTCTTTTGCCCCTACAAATCCAACTCCGGCTGACGTAGAGGAATCTGCATAAAGAACTCCGTTCCCGTCCCTTCTTCTGACTCACACCAAATGCGGCCCTGGTGTTTCTCGACAATGATTTGATAGCCAATCGAGAGGCCTAACCCCGTTCCTTTGCCAACGGACTTGGTGGTAAAGAAGGGATCAAACAGTTTCTCTAGCATTTCCGACTTAATCCCCGGTCCATTGTCGCGAATCCGAATCGTGACACTGTCGGGATTCGTACAATTCTTCGCACCGGGAGTTAACCCACTACAAGTCGTCTCGGTACAAATCGTGATGGTGGGAGTCTCGGAAGATTGCGGACTACGCAAACCATGATCCTCGACGGCATCGATCGCATTGGCGATGATGTTCATAAACACCTGATTGAGCAATCCAGGGAAACAGTCGACTTTCGGCAAGTCGCCATAATACTTAATCACGCGAATCGGGGCCAGTTCTCCTTTACCTTTCAAGCGGTTATGGAGAATCAACAGGGTGCTTTCAATCCCCTCATGGATATCGACGGCCTTCACATCGGCCTCATCGAGGCGCGAGAAGTTCCGCAACGAGACGACAATCTGACGGATACGTTCAGCCCCCATTTTCATCGAATCGATTAACTTGGGTAAGTCTTCTTCGAGAAATTCCAGGTCAATATCCTCGATTTCGTCCTCAATCTCCTCAGGCGGATCGGGAATATGGCGTTGATAGAGGTCAATCAACCCCAGTAAGTCTTCGACATAGGTGCTGGCGTGGCTGATGTTGCCGGTAATGAAGTTAACAGGATTGTTGATTTCATGGGCAATCCCGGCCACCATCTGCCCTAAACTGGACATTTTCTCATGTTGGATTAACTGGGCCTCAGTTTGTTTGAGATGTTCCATGGCCTCTTGCAGTTGACGGGCCTGCGTTTGGGCCGCCAGGGCCGCCGCGCAGGTTTTGGCGTAGAGTTCGGCTTGATCGATGGCGATCGCCAACTGATCGACTACCGCCTGCAACAATTCCACCTCATTATCATTCCAAATGCGGCCATTGCCATGACTACAGGCGATCGCCCCAAACTGTCCAGAGCGAGTTCCCAACGGTAGAATCAACTGGGCCTTAACATCCAACGGTTCTAAAAAGGCCCGTGTCTCGTCGTCGGCCTGATCGAGATCATTCAACTGCACCGTTTCCAGTTGCCAAATTTTAGGAACCAGCCGTTCGGCCTGAGACATAAAGCTTTCGCCCAAAAAGCTGGGAATATCTTTCGCACAGGCTTCATGAGTGACCGCCAACGTCAGGGGAGACTCACCTTGTCCTGAACACCAGAGATAATAACAGCGGTCAATTTGCAGCAGACTACGGATTTCATGAACGGCCGTATCTAGGATCGTATCGAGATCTAGGGAATTGCGGATCTGTCCGGCGAGGCGAAACAGTAGGGATTTGCGGCGATTAACCAGGGCCTCACGCGCCCAGGAGCGATCGACCGATAAGCCGATGGTACTCGACAACCAATCCAGAACGCTGACCGCATCTTCGGTCCAGGGATGACAGCCACAAATTAACAGCACCCCTAAGAGGCGTTCTTCGACAATAAGCGGATAGAGAACCAATCCCTGAATGTTCTGATCGTTGGCCCATGCTGTTAGCTTCGCCACATCGAGAACGGACGGATCGAATCCTGAGTTGGGCAAAGCCGCCGCCGACTCTAAGGGGAAATCTTGGCCGATGCGATCGAGGCGATTATTGATATAGGGTTCGCGAATGTCGGCCACCCAACCCAAAAGGGATTCCTCTAATACTGTTGTTTTGGGAAACAGATCATCGGGGAGGGAGTCCCCGGTGTGGTTATGTTGCGCCAATGTCAGCGGTTGTTCGGTGCAGTCAAAGGTGGTTGTATCGGGGTCGTCGGCCTGAACGAGCCAAATTCCTACGGTTTTCGCCTGTAGATGGGTTAACAGGGCCTGAATGCTGCGATCGAGGCTTTCATCGAGGGTCTGACTTTGAGCCAGAGCGCTACTGACGGAACTGACCAGACTAGAGAGGTGGCTTTGTTCGAGCAAAACCGTCTCATTTTTTTTGTATTGGGTGACATCCCGGAAATAAATCGATAGCCGTTGGGGTTCTGGGTGCAGCCGCACTTCGAGCCAGATTCCCAGGGGATCGTAGTATTCCTCAAAATGGCGGCAGGTTTGGGTGTCAAAGGCGGCGTGACATTCTTGAGCGAAGACCGATTCAATCAAATCGGGGAAGGTTTCCCAGAGATTGGTATCTACGACTTCATTGCGGCGGATGTTCCAGAGTTTTTCGGCGCGACGGTTGACGTAGAGGAGTCGCCATTGGCGATCGACGGCGAAAAAGGCTTCGGTAATGGTTTCGAGGATGCTGAAGCGATTGGGGGTTTCATCCTGGGGAAAGCGAGAGATCTCATCATGGGACGATTGCGCCGCTGTCTTGGCGGGGAGGGGCAAATGATAGGGATTTTTGGCTAGGGGAACCGCACCGAGATAATGTTGGCTGCGGCTATCTTGCCAAGGAGAGCGTTGAAAATAGGTGCCAAAGTCTCGTAAGGCTCGCAGCGATCGCGTCGCTTGGCGGCTGAGGGTGGCCAGAGCTTTGCGCTGGGTTAAATCGAGTTGACGCGGTTCATCGTCGAGGACACAGAGGGTTCCCACGGTTGTTCCTTTGGGACTAACGAGGGGAATCCCACAATAGAAGCGATAGTGAGGAGAGCTGTTAATGAAGGGGCGATCGCGTAACTGGGGCTGTTGGCTTAAGTCTTCGATCACCGTCAGGCGATCGCGATCGAGGGTCACCTCACATAAATCAATACAGAGGCCAAACTGCTCAGGCGACATCCCCAACGCCGCTTTAATCCAACAGCGATACTGGCCCGGCGCGGTGTCCCCTAACCCTTGGCCAGCACTCGATCGCATCCCGTTGCTAAACACGATCGCTGCAACCGGAGCTTGGCAGATATAAGTGGCAAGTCGTGCGAGATCTTTGAACGCCTCATTGGGGTGTTCGTCAAACGCACAGGACGCTTCGGGCATGGCAACCTCTAACAATGCGCGCGATGGATGGGTGTGAGCTAACATAACAGTTGCCTCGACTGACAAGTAGAGCCATCAGGGGGTTAATCACGTTGTCTAGCTGAACATCCAGCTAAACCTGAGACCATTGTTGCAACTCAATCTCGTGAATGAGTGTCTCGAAAGCTCATAATCCGTAGATTGCGATCCTGCACCAGTTCAAGAGACGATGACGGGTTTGGCCCAGGGACACCCCTCAAACTCACCGATTGATCTACTTTTATCGCATCGAGGAACCCGGCCTTGGTCGCCCTACCTCTCTAGTTTACCTGATTGTCTTTAGATTTCGTAAAGATTTAATGAAATGCAAGGGTTGCTTTTTTAGTCGATTCTTGCTTGCCACTCCCGACAACTTACCGTAAGATTACCTACTCTGAACTGCAAATTATTAAAAAAAATTAAAAGCGAGAACGTTAGCTCAGGCCCCGCCGAGACGAAAAGAGATCTCAAGTTTTAAAACGCTTTTAACTGAGGCAGCTCAAAAATTGTTACCATGGCCACATAAACCGTTAAACCCTAGCCGATCGCACCTCCATCCCGACTCCGATTGAGGAGATTAGGTGTCCCTCGTACCATCCTTGAATCCGCTGCAACCAGGACTTGCGATCGCCGCAACGGGGACGTCCCTCTTGAGAGAACGCCATGCCTGTCAACTCCTTAAATTCCCCCACCATCCTCGCGGTCGATGACAGTCCCGTGATGCAAAAAACCATCCAACGGACTTTAGAAAAGCACTACCGCGTCATTCTAGCTGACAACGCCTTAGATGCCCTCAGCACCATCTATCACGAACGGATCGCCGTCGTCCTACTCGATGTGTCCATGCCCGACATTGATGGGTTAGAAATGTGTCGAACCGTCAGAAGTCTACCCCAGTTTGAAGATTTACCCATCATCATGCTGACGGCCCGAGACAAAGCCTTTGACAAAGTTAAAGGTCACCTAGCCGGGGCCACCGAATATCTAACCAAACCCTTTGATGGCGAACAACTCCTAGAAATCGTCGGCAAATATAGCCATCAGCACCAGCCTCAGCCCTCATCCTCAGGTAGCTAACGCCAATGTCTTACAATAGCCCTAAGTGATGGCCGTAAGCGCCCCAATCCTACAGACGCGATGAGTAACCCCTTCCCCGACCCCTTCAATGGCGGTCCCAACCCCTTTAACGATACACCGGGCCTCGCCGAGGATCCCGTTTATCAAAACTCCGAAACTCCCGACGGAGAATTTCCTGAAAACGCAGTCCAGCGTAGCGACAAGACCGCTTCAATCCTACGCCGCTACTTCAGCATTCTCGTCCTAGGAGGCCTCGTCCTCGGCCTGATTTTGTCCATCGGCGTCATCCGAGTCATTCAACATTTTGGTCTCAACGACGCCCCCGCGCAAGTCGATTAAGCCAAGTTTGGCTAAACTAGACCTAATAGACAGCTGCGGCCGCCAGGGCTAACTCAGCCTAGCCGGGTCGAAGTTGTCATCGTTCTTTTCCTTGCAGACCTGCACCTTGGTCGAAATACCATCATGAAACTACTCCTGTTTGTCCTCATCGTTGTCTACGCCGGCGGCGTCTGGAAGTTCTGGCAAGGCTTCCACCGCACCAGCTTCGAGAGAGGGATTGGCAATCAAATCGCCCTCTCGCTCATGTGGCCCGTCCTCTACCTTAGCAACAAGTCCTATCGTCAAAACTTTACCAAAGCCCTCAAAGGGCGCTAATCCCAGACTTGTCAGTTCCTGAAGTCTTGAGTCGTTACCGTCAATCCCCGTGAGCCAAATTCCCCTCAGCGATCGCCTAGCCCAACTCTCGCAGCGGTACAATCGAGACTATCGCGGCGACCCCTTCGAGGTTCCCGCCGAAGTCGAAGCCCTCGATCTGTTTCCCGACTGGGCCGCCGGAAAACTTCAACAGCGGATTGCTTCCCCCTTTTGGGACCTAGCCAAACCCAAAAAAAATCAGCGCTGTCTCGATCTTGGCTGCGGGGTCAGTTTCCTCATTTACCCCTGGATTACCTGGGATGCCCTCTTCTACGGGCGCGACATTAGCCGCGTCGCCTGTGATGCCCTCAAATCCCGCGCCCCACAACTCAACTCCAAACTCTTCAAAGGCGTAACCGTCGGTGGCGCCCATTTCCTAGAAGACTACGAGGCCAACTTCTTCGACCTCGTTATCGCCACCGGAGTCAGTTGTTACTTTCCTCTCGACTATTGGCAGCGGGTGATCGAAGCCGTGCAAACGGTCCTCAAACCCGGCGGCCAGTTCGTCTTCGATGTTCTCAACCCCGAAGCGCCTCTGGCTGAAGATTGGGCTATCTTAGAAACCTATCTCGGTAGCGAAGTCTTCCTCGAACCCCTCAGCGACTGGGAACGTCTGTTCAAGGCCCACAGCCAGAAAGTCAGCCGCCGCCCTGGAGAACTCTTTATGCTCTACAAACTCTCGTTTTAAGGCCGACTGATGGCTCTCAAGACTCACAACCCGAGCTATGAAGCCTATCAAGACGAGGTGACATCATCGAGGGCGCGTAACGTCTGCACCAGAGACTCGATTTCCTGAGCCTGGTGATGGTTCACCTGCGCAATGCGATTCGTCGTCTGGGCCACGGACTGAATTGACTCACGAACCGTCGCAAAGACTTCAGCGGTTTCCCCCGCAACGCGCACCCCAGAATCCGCTGTTTCCGTACCTAACTGCGTCGCCGTCGAAGTCGAGCGAATCGCCGTTTGGATCTCGGTGCTCAGATGACGAATCCGCTCGGCCGACTGATGACTCTGATCCGCCAGTTTCCGAATTTCGGCCGCCACCACCGCAAAGCCTTTGCCCTTCTCTCCGGCTCGGACCGCCTCAACGGCCGCATTCAGGGCTAACATATTCGTCTGTGAGGCCACATCCCCCACCAGCCGAGCAATGACACCGATGCGATCGGTACTCTCATTGAGCCGCTGCATCTCCTCTAAAATGTCCTGCACCTGTTGTCGCAGGGCCTGGGTCCCCGAAAGAGCGTTGGCTACGTCTTCGGCTCCCTGATACACGAGCTTCAAGGCTTCCTCAGAGGTCGATTCGGCTTGTTCCGATTGATGGGACACCTCACGGGCTGAGGATCTCAGTCGTTCAATCTGCTCCATGGCCGCCTGGAGATATTCCTCTTTTTGACTTTGCTGCTCTAAGGCGGCACTTTTGAGGGCCAGCAATTCTTGGGTTTCGTTGAGTTGCTGTTCCAAGTCTTCTGTTTGCACGATCGCCTGTCCCGCCAAGGGCCGCAACAACAGCACCATCACCCCACTCCCCACCAGAGTCAGGATGATGATTACCCCGGCCAGGTTACGGATATCCTCCATGATGCCCTGATAGAGTTCCTGGCTGTCGAGTTTGACCGCTAATGCCCAATCGTGATTGGTTAGGCGTAAGCTGGCGATCGCAATCTCCTCCTGTATCGTCGTTTCAACTAAACGCAGCCGAACCTCCCCAGCAACGGCCTCAGCTAACGCCTCCTCCAACGGCTGCTGATGTTCAAGTTCATCATCATCAAACAACAGCTCACTCCCACCGTTGCGTTGCCGGCCCAGAACAATCACGCCGCTGCTACCGAGCAGGTGTCCCTGATGGGTTAGACTCTCCAAATTAGAAATGTCAAATAACACCAAATCCGTTCCCACCCGTTGTTCTTGACCATTGAGAATCGGGGCCGCCACCAGGAGGGCATACTGACCATCCTCCAACCTCAAGGGAGACCCCAATTGGGCGTTTTGGGCTGATTGTTCTGGAATAATCCAGTCTCTTGTGGGGATGGTTCGCCCCACCTGCACCGCTAAATTATTATTGGCATCGAGACGAGTAATCCCGAGAATTTCAGGGGATTGGTTGAGAGCATCCCCTAAAATCCGTTGATTACTCGTCACAAAGGGTTCTCGCTCCAGTTCACCCTGATTATAGGCTTCAAGTTCTTGGCGGGCGCGAGTACGGCTCGTCACCTGCATGGCAATGTCCGTCAGGCGAGAGAGAATTTCCTGCACCGTTCGACCATGAGTGGTCGCCGCAAATTCTAAGTTACGCTGTTCCCCCTCTTTGAGTCGTTCGGACAGGGGAAGGATGGCCACCACAGCGACTAAGGCTGCGATCATAAAGATCCCCAAGGCTGATGTGCTGACTAAATAGCGTTGAAACTGCTTGGTATTCATGGCGCGTGCCATTTTGCGATTCTCCATGGGGCATCTCGATGGGAATGGGATGAGCTTGAACCCGTTAACAAGGCTCGCTCATGTCAGGGATTGTCTCACGTCGATTCTGGAGAGTACAACCACTCAGGTCGAGATGATTTTAATTGACCATGGTTCCGAGTTGCAGAAATCTCATCGGCCCAAAACCCGGCCAGCACCCAGGAGGCCACTCCAAGTCCACGTAGCCCCCTCTTGCCTCTTGCCTCTTGCCTCTTGCCTTCTCCCCCCTGTTCCCAGTTCCCTGTTCCCTGTTCCCTCTAACTAAACTGAATCCTCAAATAATCTTCATCCATTTTTGCCCCCGAAGGTTGTAGAGCCGCCAGAGCTTGAGGCAGGACCAAGTTGCGGCGGTGATTACCGATGCAAATGTTTAACTCATCGCCGGTTTTCGAGAGTTGGATTTTGTCCTTGGTGATGCCAGGTAAATATAACTCCAGACGATAAATTCCCTCTTCTTGAAAAACACGAATTGTATTTTCCTCGTAATAAACTTGGCTGGGGTCTTCGTCGCCATAGAGCGTCTCGCGCAAGCGTTGCAACGCTTCCATACCGCACATTTCCTCGGAGTATAACGGAACTTCTTTTACGGGCAAGGGATGGAAGTTTTCATGAATCTCTTGCTTATACACTTGCTGTTGTTCTTTCCAGCGCACGAAAAAGGGATCGGTGACATTGTCCGGGAGAATGCGGTTGGCAATCACTAAATCTGTGGCCACATTGTAGAGACTTAAATAGGCATGAGCGCGTAGAGACTCCTTAATCACCATCCGCTCTGGATTCATCACCAGACGCACTGTGGTTTGGCTGTTGTCGGTGAGGACTTTTTCTAGGGCTTCAATTTGCTCATAAAACTCATAGGGTGCATCCATGACGGCGCGATCGGGCAGGGAGAACCCCGCCAGGGGTTTAAACAACGGCTCAACCAGGGGACGTAGCGCCACAGAAATGCCCTGTAACGGCTTGTAAAACCGTCTCATATACCAGCCCCCCACTTCCGGCAAACTCAACAGTCTCAGAGCCGTTCCAGTCGGGGCTGAGTCAACGATCAGCACATCATATTCGCCCTCATCATAGTGGCGTTTCATCCGTACCAAGCCGAAAATTTCATCCATTCCCGGTAGGATGGCCAGTTCTTCGGCTTGCACGCCTTCTAAACCCCGAGCTTGCAGAACTTCAGTAATGTATTTCTGAACCGAACCCCAGTTCTCTGCTAATTCCACCAAAGCGTCTAACTCCGCCCCCCAGAGGTTCTCTTGAATCAGACGGGGTTCGTGACTGAGTTCTTGATCAAAACTGTCGGCCAGGGAGTGAGCCGGATCGGTGCTGAGAACCAGGGTTCGATAGCCCTTTTGGGCGCATTGCAGCCCGGTGGCGGCGGCGACTGAGGTTTTACCTACGCCGCCTTTGCCCGTCATGAGGATAATTCGCATCGTTGGGGTGAGTCCTTAATTCTGAGAAGTGCTACACATTTGTTAACCTTAACGTTTTTTGGCAGCGGCTGCGTCTATCACTCGTTAGAGATGGGTGAACTACCCGACACTCACGCTTCGCGTAGAGTGCGGGCTTCCCAGTTCAACGGCATGAGCCTCTACGGATGACTTCCGCCCCCGCTTTGGACTTACCTTGCCTCCCTGGGCAGTAGCGCTGGTTCCCAACGCTAGAATCCTTAGTCCTTCATCCCTGATGTTGATGGCGGCGTTGATGTCTCTGTCGTGTTTGGTCTGGCAGCTAGGGCATTCCCAGCTACGCACTGACATAGGTAGTCTACCGACTTGATGAAGGCATACGTGACAAGTCTTACTTGAGGGGAAAAACCGCCCAATCTCTAGGTAGATTTTCCCTTCTTTCTCGGCCTTGTACTTGATCAGCAAGAGTGAATTCTGCCCAGCCTGCATCGCTAATCGACTTGGCTAAGGAATGGTTTCTCACTAGGTTTTTGACGGCCAGGTCTTCCGTAATGATGACTTGGTTTTCGTCAACAAGTTTACGAGAGAGTTTGTGCTGGAAGTCTTGGCGGGTGTTGGCAATTCGCTCATGCACCCTGGCAACAATCTTGCGGGCTTTTTTGCGTTTGCCTGAGCCGTTCTGTTTTCGGGCTAGTTTCTGTTGCTTGCGCTTTAGGTTTTTAGCCCGCTTCGCTAGGTGTCTAGGATTGTCGTATTTTGAGCCGTCAGATGTGATAGCAAAGTGAGTTAGCCCTAAGTCAATACCAATCGCTTGGCCATCTGCGTTTGGCGCTGGCCCAGGAAGACCATCGTCAAACAACAACGAAGCGTGATATTTCCCCGCTTTGTTCAAACTGATGGTAACGGTTTTTAGTTTGCCCTCAAATGTGCGATGCAGCTTAGCGCTAACCGAGCCTATCTTAGGCAGTTTAATTTTGCCGTCAAGCAGCTTGACGTTTTGCGGGTACTGGATCGACTGCTTGCTATGCTTGCTCTTGAAGTTAGGGTATTTGGCCCTGCCCTCAAAAAAGTTGATAAACGCCCTAGAGAGATTCAAGCTAACCGATTGCAGCACTTGAGAATAACAATCCTTTAGCCAAGGATACTCAGTCTTGAGCGCTGGCAGACGGTCGTTGTAGGCCTGTCTAGACAAACCCTTGCCTGTGGCTTTGTAAGTTTCGTTATTCAAGGCCAGAGAATTATTCCAGAACCATCGAGCACAGCCAAAAGACTGCGCCAGCAACTCTTGCTGCTCAGGGGTGGGATAAATTCTGACCTTGACAACATTTCTCATGCTGGAATTCTACCACGAATGGCTTTAGTGATAACTTGTACTTGGCGATTCCGCTCCGCTACATCACCCTGGCTTTCATCCCGACGCTGACATGAGCAGGTACAGTGCGGGACTTCCCGCCGAGCAGTTAAAATTTTGGTGGAGAGGGGGGGGAGGTGAAGGGGATATGTTGTCGTAGCACCTGCCAGGGGGAGCAATGCCAGTAGTCGAGGTGACGGCTGATTTTCCCCTCGCTGTTTACGGTTAACTCGCTCCAGCCGGGGATGGAGATGCGGGGGAACCAGGGTAGGGGGGTGTTCCAGCTTAATGTCCAATCACTGCGGATGCGATCGCCCTCCTGGCAGAGATCATGTAACTCCAGATGAACCGCCTTAAACCAGGTGGCGATGAAGTGGATATTCTGACGGTAGCGATCGCAGCCACGAAATTCATTGAGAGGATCTTTAAAATAGACATCCTCAGCATAGATCTCGTAGGTCTGATTCTCAGGGAAGCGTTGGTAATCCTGGCGGAGAATATCAAGAAGCGTCATCAGGGGGCCTCAGGCGAGAATGAAAAAGAAATTTGACGGCTTGTCACTGCGATCGTACATTTTCCTTTACAATGATAGCTATGACGCTCCGTCATAGATGATTGAGATTGGCAAATAAGATAATGTCGAAACGTTTAATTCAAGCTTTCTTTGCAGTCGTGCTGGTTATCGGTAGCTTCGCGATGTCCGTGGCTCCTGCTGCCGCCGCCGATGTCACCATTAAAATGGGTGCCGACAATGGTATGTTAGCCTTCGAGCCGGCAACCGTAGAAGTCAGCCCTGGAGACACCGTGCATTGGGTCATTAACAAACTTCCCCCCCACAACGTTGTCTTTGATGAAGCCAATGCCCCCGATGCTGGCGTTGCCAAACAACTGTCTAACACGAAGTTAGCCTATTCCGCTGGCGATGGCTACGATGTGACCATCCCCGACGATGCGACTCCCGGAACCTACAACTACTTCTGCACCCCCCACCGTGGTGCAGGGATGATGGCGAAACTGGTCATCAAATAAGTTCGATCGCAGCCTCATCTGAGGCTAAGACTCGGATGATTGTCCAACTCCGAGTCTCTTTTAGCCCTCAATCTCCGGATTGGGGGCTTTTGGCTTGGGCCAGGCTCTCACGGCGTTCTCGCAGTCGTAGGATCACAGTTTCCTGAAGTTCGCGAGTAATCGGATAGTGGTACATCAGCAGCAAACCCATCATCAATAACAGGGCCGGAAGCGGGCCAACCACCAGACGAATAGCAAATAACGCCGACTCCGGTTGAGGGGGAATCGGCTCCCCAGGAGGAGGTTCGACAAACCCCGACAGTTCCAAAATAATCCCAGCCAACCAGATCCCTAATGCTAAGCCTGTTTTTTGCAGAAAGACCATTAAGGCGTAAAACGTCCCCTGACGTTGCTCGCCGGTGTTGAGTTCATCCAAGTCCGTGACATCGGTTAACATCGACCAAGGAATCAGATAGGCCGTCGAGACTCCCAAGCCTGCCAAAGCACAGAGGATATAGAGCCAGTCGACGCGATCGCTCGGCAGGAAAAACAGCAGTATCTGGGCGACAATCCAGCCACTCATGCCCGCAAAATAGGCACGTTTGCGTCCATACTTGTAGCTGATCCAACTCCAGAACACCAAAGCCAGCATCGCTGTCCCTTGAACCACCAGAGCGACGCTAAAGTAAGAATCCATCTCCATATAACTGACGGCATAGTAGGGAATAATGGCCGCCGTCAGTTGAAACGAGAGCCAAGAACACAGATAAATCCCAATGACATACCAAAACGGGCGACTTTGCAGCACATCCTTAAACTGAACCCAAATCGACCCCGAGGGCCGCAGATCGAGGTCTGAACCGGGTGAAGCTGCTCTCTGACGGGGATTAAAGGCTGTGGGATCGGTGGTTCCCCAAACGCACCAGTAGATGGGTAACACCGAGAGAATCGCACAAACCCCTCCCAGACTCAGATATTGGGCAATACTGTCATCGGGAAACCGCATGGCAAAAAATTGCCCCAACGCCAACGCCAAAATACTGCCACCAATCGAAAACAAGAAACGATAACTGGTGAGGCTGGTGCGTTCGTCGTAGTCTCGGCTCAATTCCGGGGTGAGAGCCGTATAGGGCAATGTGACCGCCGAGGAAACGGCGTTAAAGATAATGCTGATAACGGTGTAATAGATAAAACGCGCCCATTGGTTCAATCCAGGGTCTTCGCTGAAGGTGGGAACAATCCAATAGAGGAAGAAAAAGACCCCAAAGGGAATCGATGCGACCAACATCCAGGAATGGCGGCGACCCCAACGAGAGCGGGTGCGATCGCTGAGATAGCCAATAATCGGATCATTGACCGCATCCCAGATTTTACCAATGAGCAAGACTGTTCCCGCCAAAGCAGGACGCAGGTTGGCCACATTGGTTAGGAAGATCAAGAACGAGAACGCCAGCAAGGTGGCCGTAATCCCGGCCCCGGCATCTCCGGCCCCGTAGGCCAGTTTGGTTTTAAAGCTCAGCGATTTATGATTAGGCTGGGTTGGCGGCTCAGTCGACTCATCGTGCATTGGCTCATCGTGCATTGATAAAGAAGGGGCATCGTATATGGCACTGACTATTCTAGGCGATCGCCTCCCGGGAGCCGCTTAATGAGGGGTCGCTCTGGCCAATTGTCCCCAGCTTGCCCACTCATCAAGCCGAGATTGAATGGCCTCTGGGCTAATCTGTTGCAATACCATTGCAATACCATTGAGGTCAGAGGATGCCACCCTTGCGATTAAAAAACTCCCAGACTTGTCGCTATGTCCGTTGGTCTTGGCTCATCATGCTCATACTGGCCACTCTCTGTTGGCTTCCCGGACGGACGGCGGCTTCCGTCACCCTACCCTTAACGGAAGGTCCCCCCCTGCGAGTGGTCACGCGACCGCTTGCGCCCCTCGTGATCGAAGACAATGGCCAATATCAAGGATTTGTCATTGATCTCTGGCAGGAAATCAGTCGTCGCCTCAATGTCCCCTACGCGATCGAAGCCGTCGACAGCGTTGAGACGTTGCTTGAGGTGGTCGAGTCAAACGAGGCGGATATCGGCATTGGGGCCATCAGTATCACCGCTGAACGGGAACAACGGCTTAATTTCTCGCAACCGATTCTGGAGTCAGGCTTGCAGATTCTCGTCTCTGAGCAGAATCGAGGACTGTTGGGGCAACTTCAGCGAACCACCCTGGGGATTGTCTCCTCGCCCACCTTTTACGGGGCCATCGGTATCTTTATCCTGATTCTATTGCTGGTGGCTCATCTGATCTGGTTACTCGAACATCGGCATAATCCCGATTTTCCGCGACCTTATGCTTTGGGGATTTGGGAAGCGTTCTGGTGGGCCGCTGTCACGGTGACCACGGTCGGCTATGGGGATAAAACCCCGAAACGACCTCTCGGTAAACTGGTGGCTTTGTTATGGATGTGTGCTGGCTATTTTGTCTTTGGCTATTTTATTGCCAGTATGACCACGATTTTCACGGTAGATGGCTTACAGGGCGCGATTCAATCCCTGGATGATTTGGCTGGGCGACGGGTGGCGACGGTGGAATCGAGTACCGCCGCCGATTTTCTGGCCAACAGTCCCACGATTCCCCGGGAATATGCCGATCCTGAACAGATGTATCAGGCCTTGCAGCGAGGGGAGGTCGAGGCGATCGTCTATGATGCCCCAGTGTTACAGCATTTTGCCAGCCATGAGGGCGATCGCCAGGGAACACTCGTCGGCGGGATCTTTGAGCGTCAGTTCTATGGTTTTGCACTCCCGATCAATAGTCCCTACCTGAAACCGATTAATGTTGCCCTCTTGCAAACGATTGAGGATGGAACCTATGAACGATTGCGAGAGTTGTGGTTTGGGGGCCGTTGAGAGGGGTCACGACAGGTTTTGCGAGACTCGTTGGGAGACTCGTTGGTATTCTAGGCAAAGGGTGGGCCGCTTCGTTCCGCTAGGGCGGTGACGCTGAACCTCTTGCAGGCCTTGTTGAGAAATCTGTTGCAGTTCTGTCTCGGATAGAGGCCAGGGGGGTCCATCGGGTTCGGCCTCATCTTCGCGAACATTGGTAATCAGAAATAGGGTTCCCTCGGGGGCCAGGAGTTGGCAAATGGCGCTTATGGTTGGCTGGCGAACCGTCAGGGGGAGGGCTTGAATCGTGCGACATTCAAAGACGAGATCAAAGGCTTGTGAGTGAGTTTGGGCGAACTCGAATAAGTCGGCCACTTGATACTCCACCGAGGAGTTGGGGAATCGTTCCTGACACCAGGCGATCGCCGTCGGGGAAATATCAAAGGCTGTGACCTGATAGCCCCGTTCTGCCAAGGCTTCGGCATCATCGCCTAAGCCGCAGCCGACGACTAAGGCCCGTTGCGAGGGACTGGGGCGATCGCACTTATCTAACCAGGCCAACAGATGGGGGTTTGGCTGCATCTGCGCCCAAGGGATTGCCGCTGATTCTCCCTCAGCCGTGGTATACACCTGCTCAAACCAACGGGATGGATGGTCATCCTTCGTCGCCTTGGTGGCGATGTCGCGAATATACTCCCGGCGGGATTGAGGATCAGACATGGTGGATTTTCGTGAACAATCAACGTATTGAGTTTGACATCCTCTCCACGCAAATCAAAGATTATGCGTGGAGATTCCTTGGGTCGCCCCAAAGATTTCCTGCTTCAACAGGTGCCAGCTAGACTGAGCCAACTCAGTCCCCGCCGCATCCCCTCCACAGGCCATTTCAACCACCCGTTGCCCACGGGCAGCGATGACTTGTCCACTGGCCACATCACGGGGTTTGATAGACCCGCAGTTGTGGCAATGATGGATTCGGGTTGAAAGGTCTTTGCGAACCTCTGCCCCGCAATCCGGACACTCTTGAGACGTGCCTCGCGCATCAACTTTGCCGTAATACACATCACGTTTGAAGCATACCCATGGCAAGATTTGATTGGTAAACTGCCCTAACCCCGCGTCTAGCGTATGCTTGCCCAACATTCCCTTGGCCATGATGCGGAAGTCCAAATCTTCCACGAAAACCATCCCTGCGCCGTCGCAGAGGTGATGAGCCAGCTTAAAATGCCAGTCTTTTCGTGTGTCGGCAATGCGTTGATGGACTCTCGAAATTTTCTTCTGGAGCTTCAGCCAGTTGGCCGACCCCTTCTGCTTGTTCTTTAATCGGCGTTGCAGCGATTTCAGCTTGCGGTGCAGATGGTTGAAAAAGCGAGGTCGCTTGACCGGTTCTCCATCAGACGTTGAGAGAAAATACTCCAGACCGACATCAATCCCTACGGGATGTCCTTGAGGCATCACGTCGAG
>NZ_JAWOCL010000287.1:0-13529 GCF_046483825.1 Sodalinema sp. | reverse complement strand
CCTCCTGCCTCTTGCCATCCCCTCTTGGGAGGGGTTAGGGGTGGGTTATGCCTCTTGCCATCCCCTCTTGGGAGGGGTTAGGGGTGGGTTATGCCTCCTGCCTTCTTCCCCCTGTTCCCTGTTCCCCGTTCCCTGTTCCCTTCTTCTAAATCATGTCCAAATACAACCTTTATGCCCTCGGTAATGCCCTCGTTGACTTTGAATTTGAGTTAGATGAGGCCAAACTCTCTAGCCTCGGAATTGATAAAGGGGTGATGACTCTCATTGACGAAGATCGTCATCATACCCTGGTCAGTGAACTGGCTCCCCATGAAGTCAAGAAAGCTTGCGGCGGTTCATCGGCGAACACCGCGATCGCCGTCAGTCAGTTTGGCGGCCGTAGTTTCTACTCCTGTCGCGTCGCCAACGACGACAGTGGCCTGTTTTATCTCGAAGACTTACAACGATGTGGCGTTGACAGCAACATTAACCCGAACGCTCGCCCCGACGGCGTCACCGGCAAATGCTTAGTGTTCGTCACTCCCGACGCCGATCGCACCATGAACACCCACCTCGGGATTGCGGCCGAGTTTTCCAGCCAGGAGTTAGTTCCCGAAGCCATCACCGACTCTGACTATCTCTACATCGAAGGCTATCTCGTCAGTTCCCCCACCGGTAAAGCCGCCGCCATCGAAGCCCGCAACTTAGCCCAAACCTCTGGCGTCAAAACCTCCCTGTCTCTCTCCGATCCCAACATGGTGAGTTTCTTCAAACCGGGATTATTAGAGATGATTGGCGATGGACTCGACTTCCTCTTTGCCAACGAAACCGAAGCCCTTAAACTGGCCGAGACGAATGATCTCAACCAGGCGATCGCCCATTGTCAAACCCTCGCCAAACAATTCGCCATCACCCGAGGCCCCCAAGGCTCCCTAATTTTCGACGGAGACTCTATCATTGAACTCGATGCGGTCCCCGTAAACGCCATCGACACCGTTGGCGCCGGAGATATGTACGCCGGAGCGTTACTCTATGGAATCACCCATGGTATGAGCCTCCCAGATGCCGGAAAACTCGCATCTAAAGCCGCCGCCCGCGTCGTCTCCAGCCTTGGCCCCCGCCTCGAACCTCAAGAAACTCGTTCCCTCCTATAACCGTAAACGGTGGATAGTTGAGCGCACCATGACCCCTCAACTGTCCACCCTCAACCCTTAACGATAAACAATGTCTTCCCTTCCCCCTCTGATTCAACAGATGCAGCAACCGGAGTTTTACCCCCATCCGGTGACGCAACCGATTGAACTCAAACAAACTCATGGCTCGTTTGTTCTGTTGACGGGAGAGTTTGTCTACAAAGTTAAAAAATCTGTTGATTTAGGATTTTTTGACTATTCAACGGTGGAGAAACGGAAGCATTTTTGTCAAGAGGAATTACGTTTAAATCAACGAGGTGCGCCGGGCATCTATTTGGCGGTCTTACCGATTATCCAGCACGGCGATCGCTTTCTCTTAGATAGCAACGAAAATAGCGATAAAGACCCCGTTGACTATACCCTAAAAATGCGACAGTTTCCCAAAGATAATCTCTTTGTGGACTTACTCGATCGCGGGGAACTCACTCACGCTCAGATGGAAGACTTGGGGCGACTGGTGGCTGACTATCACGCTGAAGCAGCCACGAGTGAGGAGATTTCTCAGTTTGGAGAAATTGCCGCCATTCGTGAAGCCATTGACGACAACTATCACTATACTCAAGCCTATATTGGGCGAGTTCAAAGCCAACAACAGTTTCAGGAAACCAAAGCCTATAGCGATCGCATCTTCACAGACCATCCCGACTGGTTTCAAGCGCGAATCGCCAACGGCAAAATTCGCAACTGTCACGGGGATTTACACCTACGCAACATTGCACTTTGGGGCGACCGTATTCTCCTGTTTGACTGCATCGAATTTAACCAATCTTTTCGCTATGTCGATGTCATGTACGATGTCGCCTTTACCGTCATGGATTGTCAAGCCAGGGGACGGGCCGATTTAGGAAACGCTTTCCTCAACACCTACCTCGAATGGACGGGAGATTGGCAAGGATTGCGCGTTTTACCCCTCTATCTCAGCCGTCAGGCCTATGTTCGCGCCAAAGTGACCTCCTTTCTCCTTGACGACGACTCCATCCCCCCCCAGGAGAAAGAAGCCGCCGCTCAGACCGCTGCTGACTATTATCGTCTCGCCTGGAGCTATACTCAATCCAAGTCCGGGGAAATTATTATGATGTCCGGGTTATCGGGGTCAGGTAAAAGTACGACAGGCCGACAAATTGCTCAAAGCCAAGGCGGGATTCAAATTCGCTCTGATGCGGTTCGTAAACACCTAGCAGGTGTTCCTCTCAATCAACGGGGACCTGATGCAATTTATTGCCCCGAAATGAGCGATCGCACCTATAGCCAACTCGCAGACTTGGGGGTTATGTTAGCCGATTTGGGCTGGACCGTCATTCTTGATGCTAAATACGATCGCCGCCGCTGGCGAGACAAGGTTCACGAGCGATCGCAAGCCGCGAACATTACCCTAAAAATCGTCCATTGTCAAGCCCCGTTAGCGGTCTTAGAAGCCCGTCTCCAGCAACGAACTGGGGACATCGCTGATGCAACCGCCGACCTCCTCGCCAAGCAAGCTGAACAGGCGGAAGACTTCACTCCCTACGAGCGATCGCTCCTCGTGGATCGCCCCGACTCTAACCGGAATTAAACACAAGATGATATGGAATCTCAGGGGTTCATTCTTAACGACTCCCAAATCCTCGGGCCATCAAACTCGCAAACAGAGGAATTAGCAAAAATCCCACAATTTCCACACTAACCAGGGTCGATAGCACCTGAAACTTGACTCGACTCAACACCGGCGCCGCCGACTCCCGCAACTCCTTAATCCAGAGAATAAAGGTGATCGTTGGATAAATCGATAACGCTCCCACAAACAAAAATAAACCGATTTTTGTCCAAAAAATGGGATTGTTCATATAATAAGCAGCCCCTTTCCCAAAATAGAGGACGCGCCAAATTCCAGTCACGAGAACCACAATCGCCGACAGTCCATACACAGAATCCGCAATCACAATCCGTTGCGCTTCTTCAAAACTGAGACGTTCTCGAAGACTGATTCGTTCAACCACCAGAGCGGCGATCGCCAACATAAAGGCGATATAGTGAAAATAGGCAACAATAGCACTGTTTAACATTATTAACCCTCTACAAATTCCCAAACAATTCACAGAAAACGCCCATCGACTCCTCAAAAACCAACCCCTAGACTTAGCCAGAGACAAACGGGCCTTGGGCCAGGCCTTGAATCAAACCTTGGACTCGGCCGCCGCAAGACTCAGCGGTTGGGCCAAACCTTGAGCCAAACCTTGGGCCAGGATTTACTCAAAAATGATACTATCATAGTCTCCCACAAACGCAGACGAAAGAGAGACCCCTCAGCCCCCGCCGCGATCGCCAATTCGTCAGCAAACCATTACGCATGTTGCCAGAGTGGGGTATTTTCAACTAAGATTTATGCTCTAAAATCGAAAGAGGTGGTCGAGATCAGCCGTTGTCAGAACGAGATCCAAGGCGTTGTTCCTAACCCAAAGCCGCTTTGCCAACGAATTGACGTTCAAAGCAAGTCCTTGTTAAAACCCCCCTCCCGAATGGGATGGTCAGCTTTACCCGAGGCGATCGTGGCAAATCGTACCTCAAAGCTGACGCTGTAACGTAACGTTTCCGATGCAGATCCCCCCACATCCAGTCCCACATCCAGTCCCACGTACAATCCCACGTACATCCGTGACTCACAATGTCCCACCGGCAACTGTGGGACGTTATCATCTCTGTGACGATCTTCAGGATGGCCATCCTAGACCCTGGGAATCGATCTCCACCCCCAACTCTGACACTTAATCTCTCAAACTATCCCACCCACAAAAAAAGCTAGAATACCCATCACGTAGAGGAACGAACATGGATCGAATGGGCATCAACCGCAACGCAAACCAGCAAACCCCCCCGCAATCAGCCCCCAACCGAGCCGCCAGTGCGCCTCGGGAGGGACAACGGTGGCTCGTTGAAGAGCGAGACGCTTGTGGAGTTGGCTTTATTGCCGCACCGAACGGACAGGGCAACCATGACATCGTCGGTAAAGCCCTCGCCGCCCTCTCCTGTCTCGAACACCGGGGTGGATGCAGTGCCGACAACGACTCCGGAGACGGAGCCGGGATTCTCATGGCCATTCCTTGGACCCTGATTGAACAATGGTGTCAAGAGAACAACCTGACTCCAGGGGTTCGTGAGCGCATGGCCGTGGCCATGATCTTTTTGCCCCAAGACGAAGAAACCGCCCAAGAAGCCCGGGACGTCGTCAACGAAAACCTAGAAAAAACTGGATTTAACATCATCGGTTGGCGTGTAGTTCCCGTCAATCCTGACGTTCTCGGTCCCCAAGCCAAAACCCTCCAGCCGCAAATCGAGCAAGTCATTGTCAGCCATAACGAACTCGACGGAGACGAACTCGAACGGGCCACCTTCTACGCACGGCGTTTGATTGGCAAAAACCTAAACGAGCATCCTGCCATCCAATGGGGCTATAACTTCTACATCTGCTCCCTCTCCAACCGCACCATCGTCTACAAAGCTATGGTGCGCTCAGCCGTCCTGGGAGACTTCTACCGCGACCTGCCAAACCCCGACTGCACCAGCTCCTTCGCCGTCTATCACCGCCGCTTCAGCACCAACACCATGCCTCGCTGGCCCCTGGCGCAACCCATGCGCCTACTGGGTCATAACGGCGAAATCAATACCCTCCTCGGGAACATCAACTGGATGAAAGCCCGTAGCCAAGACCTACAGCATGACCTGTGGGGCGATCGCATCGACACCCTGCTGCCCATCGTTCACGCCGACAACAGCGACTCGGCCAACCTAGACAACGTCATGGAACTGTTAGTGCGTTCCGGGCGCAGTCCCCTCGAAGCCTTAATGCTGATGGTTCCCGAAGCCTACATGAACCAGCCGGAACTCGAAGCCTATCCGGAAGTCTTGGACTTCTACAAATACTACAGCGGCGTTCAAGAAGCCTGGGATGGCCCCGCCCTGTTAGCCTTCAGTGATGGTAAAGTCGTCGGTGCAGCCCTCGATCGCAACGGCCTACGGCCCGCCCGCTACATCCTCACCAAAGACGGCTTCGTGATCGTCTCGTCTGAAGCCGGAACCGTCCCCATCGACCCCGCCAACATCCTCGAAAGCGGTCGCCTCGGTCCCGGACAAACCGTTGCCGTTGACCTCGAACATCACAAACTCCTCAAAAACTGGGATGTCAAACGGCAAGTCGCCGCCAAACATCCCTTCGGCGAATGGGTTGCCGCTCGACCCATCCTCGGAGAACGCCGCAGCGACTCACCCTTTGAAGTCGACGCCGACGCACTGGTTCAACAACAAACCGCCTTCGGCTACACCAAAGAAGACGTCGATATGGTGGTGGTTCCCATGGCCCGGGATGCCAAAGAACCCACCTTCTGCATGGGAGACGACATTCCCCTAGCCGTCCTCTCGGACAAACCCCGCCTCCTCTACGACTACTTCAAACAGCGCTTTGCCCAAGTCACCAACCCCGCCATTGACCCCCTGCGCGAAGGCTTGGTCATGTCCCTGGAAATGAAACTCGGACGACGGGGCAACCTACTCGACACCGCCCCCGGCCCCGATCGCCTCTTGCGTATCGAGAGTCCTATCCTCGGAGAAAATGACCTCAGCGGCATCCGTAACAGCGTTCTCAAGACCGTAACCCTCTCAACCTTCTTTGACCTCAATAGCGGGGCAGAGGGGCTAAAACCTGCCGTAGAAGCCCTCTGTGAGCAAGCCGCCGCCGCTATTGAAGACGGGGCTGAAATCCTCATCCTCAGCGATCGCACCGACGCCAACAGCAACCCCAGCCTCATCAACGAAGACAACAGCTACATTCCCCCACTGCTCGCCGTCGGCGCCGTTCACCACTCCCTCATCGGCCGCGGCCTACGCATGAAAGCCTCCCTCGTCGTTGATACCGCTCAATGTTGGAGTACCCACCAATACGCCTGTCTCATTGGCTATGGCGCCAGTGCCGTTTGCCCCTATCTGACCTGGGAAACCCTGCGTCAATGGGTCAACAACGATCGCACCCAATCCATGATGAAATCCGGAAAACTGCCGGAATTGACCCTAGCTGACGTACAAGCCAACTACCGCAAAGCCGCCGAAGCCGGATTGCTGAAAATTCTCTCCAAAATGGGAATTTCCCTACTCACCAGCTACCAAGGAGCGCAAATCTTTGAAGCCATTGGTATCGGGGCTGACGTGCTTGACTTAGGCATGAAGGGAACAACCTCCCGCATCGGGGGTATGACCGTCGCTGACTTAGGGCGAGAAGTCCTCAGCTTCCACAAACGGGCTTTCCCCCATGTCGCCAAATTGGAAAACTACGGCTTCGTCCAATATCGCAAAGGGGGCGAATATCACGGCAACAACCCCGAAATGACCAAAGTGCTGCACAAAGCCGTGCGCGAGCAGCAGTACGACCATTACGAGGTCTATAAAAATCACCTGATGAACCGTCCGGTGACGGCCCTACGAGACCTCTTAGACTTGGAGGGCGATCGCCCCTCAATCCCTTTAGATGAAGTCGAACCCATTGAGGCCATCCTCAAACGCTTCTGCACCGGGGGAATGTCCCTCGGCGCTCTTTCCCCAGAAGCCCACGAAACCTTGGCGATCGCCATGAACCGCATCGGCGGCAAATCCAACTCCGGCGAAGGGGGCGAAGATCCCGTCCGCTTCAAAGTCATCAATGACGTAGACGACAACGGGTTCTCCAACATTCGGCCCCAACTCAAAGGCCTCAAATCTGGCGATACCGCCTCCTCAGCCATCAAACAAGTGGCATCGGGACGGTTTGGCGTCACCCCCGAGTACCTCATGAACGCCAAACAAATCGAAATTAAAGTGGCCCAGGGGGCGAAACCCGGCGAAGGGGGACAACTTCCTGGACGCAAGGTGAGCGAGTACATCGCCATGTTGCGCCGGTCTAAACCCGGTGTCACCCTGATTTCACCGCCCCCCCACCATGACATCTACTCCATTGAAGATTTGGCGCAACTGATTTTTGACCTGCACCAAATCAACCCCGAGGCTGGGGTATCGGTGAAACTCGTCTCCTCCGTCGGTATTGGGACCATCGCCGCTGGGGTGGCCAAAGCCAACGCCGATGTCATCCAAATTTCGGGCCATGATGGCGGAACTGGCGCCTCGCCTCTGAGTTCGATTAAACACGCCGGCAGTCCCTGGGAATTGGGATTAACAGAAGTCCATCGCGTCCTCATGGAAAACCAACTACGCGAACGAGTTATCCTGCGCACAGATGGGGGAATTCGCTCGGGTTGGGATGTGGTCATGGCCGCTCTCATGGGCGCTCAGGAATATGGCTTCGGAACCATTGCCATGATTGCTGAAGGCTGCATTATGGCGCGGGTTTGCCACATGAATAGCTGTCCCGTGGGTGTCACGACTCAACGGGAAGAACTCCGCAAGCGCTTCCCTGGGATTCCTGAGAATGTGGTCAACTTCTTTATGTTTGTCGCCGAAGAGGTGCGATCGCTCCTGGCTCGCCTCGGCTATCGCTCTCTCAATGACCTCATTGGCCGCTCTGACTTGCTCAAAGTTCGTGAAGAGGTGCAGTTGAGCAAACCTCAGTCCATCGACCTCAAATGCTTGACCGACTTACCTCAAGCCGAGAATCGTGACTGGGCCACTCCTCAACCCGTTCACAGCAACGGTCCCGTGTTGGATGAGCAGATTTTGGCCGATCCTGACATCGCCAACGCCATTCAAAACCAAGGTTCCGTCAGCAAAACCATTGAGATTGTCAACACCGATCGCTGTGTAGGAGCGCGCATCGCCGGAGTCATCGCCAAAAAATATGGCAACACCGGCTTTGAAGGACAATTGGATCTCACCTTTACCGGCAGTGCGGGTCAGAGTTTTGCCGCCTTCAACCTCCCCGGAATGGTCTTAACCCTAGCCGGCGAAGCCAACGACTATGTGGGCAAAGGAATGCACGGCGGAGAAATTTGCATCAAACCGGCCTCTGGAACCACCTTTGACCCCGCAGAAAACGTCATCCTCGGCAACACCTGTCTCTATGGCTCAACGGGTGGCATCTTGTTCGCTCAAGGTTCGGCCGGAGAACGATTCGCCGTTCGCAACTCGAAAGGTCAAGCCGTCATCGAAGGTGCTGGTGACCACTGTTGTGAATATATGACCGGTGGTGTCGTCGTCGTACTCGGCCCCGTCGGCCGCAACGTCGGCGCCGGAATGACCGGTGGGTTAGCCTACTTCCTCGATGAAGATGGCAAGTTCCCCGCCAAAGTCAACCCGGAAATTGTCAAGATTCAGCGGGTTTCGACCCCAGCCGGTGAAGAGCAGTTGAAGTCTCTGATTCAAGCTCACGGCGATCGCGGCAGTGCCAAGGCTCAACGGATTCTGGAGAACTGGTCAACCTATCTACCTCAGTTTTGGCAGGTGGTTCCTCCGAGTGAGGCCGACTCTCCCCAAGCGGCTGAAGCGAAAGCGTTTGCCAATGCCTAGTTGAGTGAGTCGGTGGGTTAACCCCGTTGGCTGCTTCTATTGGCAAACTCTAATTCCCAAAACCCCCCTGCCGATAACAGGGGGGGTTTTTTCAAAAATGAAGTAGTAATACGGAATCCATAGACCCTATCTATTTCCTCGTGACTTCCCCCCTATTTCCTCGTGACTTTTCCTCGTGACTTGGCTCTGCCAAGTCATGCTCTGCTGGAGGCTCTGCCTCCCGAGTAGGCGGCAGAGCCGCCCAGAAGTCCGTGTCACGGCTAGAGCCATGACACGAGCGGTAAGAGGATTCCCTGTTCCCTGTTCGCTAGAATATAGCTAATCGATGGAGGATAAAACCTGAAATGACAGCAATTACGGTTGAACGCCTACACAGCTTTGAAGACTATCTTCAGTATGATGATGGAACCGCTCAACGTTACGAATGGATACATGGAAGGTTAGAACCAATAAATCCCCCGAGACTGGAACATTTTTTAATTGCTAAGTTCATTGAGTCCTGTCTGGAAGCAGAAATCAAACGTCAGGGATTACCCCGGATTTGCTTTCGAGATGCCGGTGTCAGAACGGGGCCAACCAAATCTCGTTTAGCGGATGTCTGTGTGGCGACTCTTGAACAAGCTCAGGAGATGAGTCAACAATCGTTGGTGTTCCAAACCCCTCCGTTGCTAGTGATTGAAATCGTCAGTCCCGAATCAGTGAACCGCGATTATCGCTACAAACGCTCGGAATATGCCGCCGCTGAAATCCCTGAATATTGGATTGTTGATCCAATGGTCAATCAAATCTCGGTGTTGCGCCTAGAGGAAGGGTTATATGAAGAGAGTCAGTTTACACAGACACAACCCATTGTTTCTCAACAGTTTGCAGACCTAAACTTGACGGTGGATCAGGTATTTGCGGCCGCCAATTTAGGGACATCCTCTTCAGAGTCACCCTCCTAATTGAGCCTCATCTAAGGTGAAGCCGACCCCGACGATCGCCGCAAGTCTAAATGATAGCGATAGAGCGCAACTGGACTTCCGTTAGCACGAAAATAGGCGGGATCTTTAGGAGATAGATAAATGGCCGTCAGTTGTTCAGCTTCGAGATGATCGGCATCCTGTTTTTGATAGTCGGTCGTGGTTTCAACTTCATTAAAATAGATTTGTCCAGGACTGCGAAACACTTGATAGATAATTTCGGTCGAGAGAAAGCGATCGCTCTCAGGTTGTTCACGATTGCGTCCCCGCACCACCGAGACTAATTCTTGTCTTCCCGCCATATCGATAATCTGACGGTTAGGATTCTCAGAATCGGCGATAATCTTAATGTCACTCTCCTCACCAAAATAGGCTTGACTGATATTTTCACTATTAAAGGTGCGATCGCCGACCACTAAACCCGTCTTTTTCTGAGGTTCAAAGCGAACTTGAAACGTCAGCGGTTGATTGAGATAACGGCGATTTCCTTCAAAGCCAGGACTCTTTAAATCCGGCGCTAAGGGAGCCTCTAACTGCAACAGGGTACTCGTCACATCCCAGGTTCCAGCCATCCAGTCGGGATAGACTAACTCCTCTTTGTTCACCACCGTAACCGTGGGTTTCCGTTGCCAATAGGGGAAGCGCTCAACGCGATCGCTCAAGGAATCGGCCCAAGCACTCGGCATCCCCAACAGCCAAAACACTGCCAATAAACAGAGTCCTTTATAGACCCGTTGCGTCAAACAATGTTGCGTTAAACAATGTTGCGTCAAAAAACGTCTCACAATCAGTTTATAATATAAGTTGCCCTAAATAGGCGAGATCAACCCTATTTTACAAGGATTTGTCCCTGTTCATCAATCATGATGGGAGCATTTGGGAAATCAGTCTGAGTTAAATTGCGAATTAAGTTGACTGTCCGAAATTGACCGTCCGGCACCGGAATACCCGTATTCCCTAAATGAATCGGAATAATCTGTCCCGAAATAAATTCGCCTTCTAAGTTTAATTCAACCTCTAAAATCAAAGAATAGGCTAACGCTCCCTCCGTTGAAAGGGTCTGATAACCCACAAAATCAGCCAAAGAATAGGCAATTAAGCGGTCATTATACAAGTTAATCGCTCGGGGAATATGGGGACCATGACCTAAAATTAAATCCGCCCCCGCGTCAATCGCCTCGCGAGAAAAGCCAACGATATTGCCACGATCTTCACTGAGGAAGTATTCCTGGCGATCGCTCACGTGCATCGCCCCCGTTCCTTCCGCCCCAGCGTGAATCGACAGCACAATCACTTCAGCTTGTTTATCCGCTTCAGCAATCAATTGTCGAGCCAACTCGATATTATTAATATCATTATGAAAATCGTAGGTACTAAAGCCAATAAACGCGATCGTCACATCCTCTACATCTAAATAGGTGATTTGATAGCGTTCTCCAACCGTAGCAATACCCACCTCATTGAAATTCCGAATCGTATCCCGCAAACCAATTTCACCAAAGTCCATCGAATGATTATTCGCTAAACTGACGATATCAAAACCGGCCTCCTGAAAAAGATAGCGGTAGTCGGGAGGCGATCGAAAGGCAAATTGGGTGCCGCGACTGGTATCTTTGGGACTATTGGGATGATCCGTTAGCGTACTTTCATAATTACCAAATAGAATATCTGCCCCCTGTAAGTCTTTCATCACATTCGCAAAGAAAAGACTCGGATCAGCCGGGAGGCGATGACTGGGATAGTTGGTTCCCAAAATCATATCTCCCACCGCTTTGATGCGAATTGAACTGGGAAGATTAGGGGTGGGAATCTCAGGCGTTTCTGGAAGAACCTCACTGAGATTGGTTTCGGCGGGAGATTGGGGTGAGGACGATGGCGTTAGGCGATCGAGGTTTTGCGAGATCGTCGCCAAAACCGTTTGTCCGAGTTGGCGACTCTGACCCTGTAACTGACCGTGATCGAGGAGTCCCCAAAGTCCCCCAAAGCTGAATCCTAGCAAACTCAGGGCGGAAACCCGCATCACCAGGCGATTCGAGCGGGACTGAGACGATGGGGCCGCCGCTGGAGTCTGGGGGGACTCGGACGATTGAGGCGATCGCGGTGTAAACTCCCTCAAGGGATATTTATAAGTCCAATCCGGCTCATGCTGTCCCCAGCGTCGCCCATAAATCACGATCGCCTGCACCCCCGCCAGATGACACTGTTGCACCGCTCGTCGTGCTAAGGGAATACAGACTGTTCGGTCAGGAATAACGCGAGCTTCAAATAACACCTGTAACCAGGGATTGCGTTGTTGCAGCCGTACCGAAATCTCATCAGACAGTAAGGCTCGGTCAATCCCTTGAACAATTGACCGTAGCTCAGTTGTTGGGTCATTATGGCCTTGTGGGTAAGCTTCCACCGCGCTGACATCTCCCCCTTATGACTTGCTCCTTTGTATCACAGATGGGAGGCCCCAGAACCCGGATCATTTGATTGGTTCTTGCTCCCCCTCAAGTCCCCCAGTCGTCGAGAGATTGACAAGACTTAAGACCCCTGCGGTCCCCGGCGACGGTAACGCATCCAAGCCGCACCACTATACAGTTGAAAAGCAGGGTCCCAATGACTCGCTTCGTTGCGTTCAATGTCAATATACGGTTTAATGCCCTCCATGAGAAAATGGAAGTCGATCGCCGTTTCAGCAAATTGCATGAAGTCCGACCAGATCAGACCATCACTGAGTTGATGATCAAACACCTTGATAATGCCATTCCAGTTAATTCGCAAGGTGGCCGCTCGTAGTTTACCAATTTGCTGCTGTTGTTCCGGGGAAAAAATCACCCCCTTGTCAAACTCGTAGGAGCGATCGCAAAAACGCAAAATCACCCCCCGCTTCGGGAGATGCAAATCGCACATTTGCACAAAATCTTGAGTTTCGGGTTTACGTTTGATCTGATCCTTCGTGCGGCGGCTGATGTCATAACTCACCGCGTTAATAAACAGAGGGATTCCTCCCCGCACCTGTTGGCGAACCTCGGCCCAGTCAAAACTAAACTTTCCTTGACGATTTTCGCGATCGCGACAGATGACCACCGGTTTCGGTGTCAAAGATTGCACATAATCGACGCGCCAGACATTTAACTTGGCGATCTCCGTTAACGACGCGGTAAACGCGCAGATATCCGTTGCGGCCAACTCCCGTTCATACACCTGCAACTCCGCCAGGGGGCCAGTACGATACAGCCGCCAACCCCGAACCTGCAAAATCAGACGCGCCGCATAGGCCTCAACGTCAAACACCCGCGCCAATTGTTGCGCGGCCTGTTTACGGCGTTCCTTGGGCGTCGCTTCTAGCACCAAAACCCCCGCTTCCTCGGGATCTGACTCGGCTTTGGCGGCGGCGATCGCCTTCTCTCGCTGTGTTTTGCGTTTCGTCTCCAGCCGCTGCATTCCCTGTCTGGCTTGATTCAGGATTCGAGGCGAACTGTTATCTCGTAATACAACTCGATAGGCTTGTTCGGCCTCATCGAGTCGTTGAGTCTCTTCGTAGAGGCGAGCAATATAAAACCGCACCCAGGGATTTTCGGGCATTGTTCGATATAAAACTTTGAGATGTCGGGAGGCGCTACGATAGTCTCCTGTCTCCAAAGCCGCGATCGCATCTTCGAGAGAAGGCATAGTGTCAATGACGTGTTAATCGTTAACCGTCAACGATTAATAGTGATCGTCAAACTCAACGGCTGAACTGAGTTCGACCACTATTATAATAGCCCGTTTTACCGCTTAAGCCGTTAACGTCAGCAAAAACGTCAGGTTTTCCGACGCCACCAGCGCATGGGGCGCGTTCGCCGGCATAAAGACGAAAACACCCGGTTTGAGGGCGATGGGTTTTCCGTTTAACGTCAGGGTTCCCGTCCCCTCAATGACGGTCACCGAGGCGTTACGAGTGGCCGTATGT
>NZ_JAWOCL010000166.1:0-5472 GCF_046483825.1 Sodalinema sp. | reverse complement strand
AATCTGCCATAAATTCTCCTTATCACCCTAAACCCAGAAGACCCATTTTTTCTCGAATAAAAATATCCACATAAGGCATAGCTTGCGTACTTGCCATCAGATATAAAGTCCCTTGAGGCTTCAGGACTCTGATACATTCATCAATCACTGGATAAATCCAGTTTAAATACTGCTCTTGTGAGTTCCATTTGTCCTGAAACTCGGAAAATTTCTTGCCAATGTTGTAAGGTGGATCTAGGAAAACTAGATCGACGGATTTATCGGCGATGTGATGGCGCAAAACATCTAAGGAGTCCCCATGGATGATCGTATGCTCTCCATCTTGGTAATAGTTAGAACTCATCATTGTTTTGCGGGTCTGCTCTGAGGCAAAAAACGACCTGAATGCCATGGGCAAGGACAGCTTAAGGAGCTTGTCCAACCATTAACGTAACATAACGAAGAACCAGACTCAATTCACTGACCGCCAAAAACCTCACGCCTTGGGGAAAACCATGATAAACTGATGAGTCTGCAAATTTCGCAACCTACGGCGAGGACGAGTCAATCAATATGGCAGGTAGTGACGTTAAAGCTGACCTCTGGATTACGGAGTACATTACCCCCTGGGATATCTACATCCACGGGGTGACGAAACTTTTAGCATTCCAACAAACCCAATATCAGGAGATGCACATTGTCGAAACCGGGGCCTATGGAAAGGCGCTGGTTCTCGATGGAAAATGGCAATCTTGTACTGGGGATGAATTTCTCTATCATGAACCCCTGGTTCACCCGGCTTGTTTGGCCCACGGGAACCCCCGGAAGGTGCTGATTCTGGGTGGCGGGGAAGGGGCCACGCTGCGGGAAGTGTTGCGCTGGACGACGGTGGAACAGGCGGTTATGGTGGATATTGATGGGGATGTGGTGGCGGCCTGTCGGCAACATCTGCCGGAAATGCACCAAAACTCTTTTGATGACCCCCGCGCTGAATTGGTGATTGGGGATGCGCTGCAATATCTCGATGAGACTCAGGTGCAGTGGGATGTGGTGATTTCGGATCTCTCAGACCCGATTGAGGAAGGCCCCTCGTTCCAATTGTTTACGAAGGAGTATTTTCAACAGATTCGTGATGTTCTCTCCCCCCAGGGCCAGTTTGTGGTTCAGGCGGGACCCGTTGCACCGGAAGAGTTACAGCTTCATGCGCGAATTGTCAATACCCTGAAGGATATTTTTCCTCAGGTGCAATCCTATCATTCTCATGTTCCCACGTATGCCTCTCCTTGGGGCTTTGCGTTGGCGTCTCAGGAGGGGTTTAAGGCTTCTCCCGAGGAGATCGATCGCCGCCTGGCCGAGAAGACAACGGGGGGCTTGCGGATGTTTGATGGGATTACCTGGCTGGGACTGAGTTCTCTACCGCTGCATCTGCGTCAGGCGATTGAACAAGAGACGGAAGTCTATACGAAGGCCCAGCCGCCGAAGTTCTTTGGTAAAGGGGTTGTTAAGGGCGAGGCCTAGGACGGTGGACTAGGGACGATAGACGGGCAGGGTGAAGTGAAAGGTGCTACCCTGTCCGGGTTGGGAGTCGACCCAGATATGACCGTAGTGCGATCGCACCACCCGCATACAAAGGGATAACCCCAGGCCATAGCCATCGGTTTGTTCATCCCGTTCGAGGCGCACGCGATCGTCGAAAATTCGCTGTTGTTTGTCAAAGGGGATGCCGGGACCGGTGTCACTGATGCTAACTTGGATTTTCTGGGCGGTGCGATGGAGTAAGGCCAGGGAAATGGTCCCCCCTTCTGGGGTGTATTTGGCGGCGTTGTCGAGGAGGTTCATGAGGACTTGTCGCACCCGGTTGGCGTCGGCGTGTGCGTCGGGTAAGTCTTGGGGTAAGTCAGTCTGGACGGTTAAGCCGCGTGTCTCGAAGTTCTCCCATTGGCGATTGAGGGCATCTTGGCAGAGTTCGGCCAGGTTGATCTGTTGCGGCACAATCGAGAGGTAGCCATCTTGACTGCGGGCGCTTTCGAGGACATCGAAGATCATTTGCTCGATTTGCCGGGTTTGGGTGCGGGCGTGTTGTAGCAGGCGATCGGTTAGGTTGGGGTTGGCTTTGAGTTTGTCGGCGTTGTTGGGGTGGTTGAGGGTTTCGAGGGTTTCGAGGGCGATGGAGGTGGAGGTGAGAGGGTTGCGTAGATCATGGGCCAACATGGAGATGAGGCGATCTTTGAACCGTAGTTGCTCTTGCAGTTCCTCTTTTTCTTGTTTGAGGCGGAAGACTTCGTCGGAGAGTTGGATGATTTCTGAGGAGGTGGCGATGGAGGGAAAACAGGAGTTGACGGAACCCTGGCCGTCATGAATGGTTGTGGGACAGCGATCGCTATACTCATGGGCCGACTGTTGCCATTTCCCCCAGCAATGGTCCAATTGAGACACCAGGTTACTGCCGGTCAGACTGTGGCGGGGTTCAGGATGAACTTTGATCAGCGTTGGTGTGGCAATCAGTTTAAAATGTTCTGCCAGATAGGGCTGTTCGCTGACGTCAATCACCTCTAGGGCGAAGTTCCCGTCAGATTTCACGCTGTCGAGGTAGCCGCGAATGCGCTTGAGTTCTTCCTGGGAACTCGAACGGCGATCGACGAACAGGAGCAGTTGTAAGACTGCGTTGGGATAGGTGTTGAAGTTGGGAGATGCTACCATGTCATCTCTTGCTGCATCAGCATAGGTTGGTGACATCAGGGTGGGGGGACAGTTGATTGAGAGGCTTAGCTTAATTTTGACGCATTTCCCTTCTACTTTAATGTCTTCTTTAGATTTCAGGGTAAACCGGGATCACAACTGAGCGATAATTTTTTGAGCTAAGGTTGAGGGCGATCGCCCCCAACGCGCTCTCTATCCCTCCTTAGGTCTAGCCACTCATATTTAGAAAAAGCGCAATGGGAGTCACGTCACTCAAAAATCCTTGGTTTCGGGTCGCGATCGCAGCGGCGATGGTGTTTTTCCTGGTGAGTCTCACCATTACACTGCATCGCTACTACACATTCTACGCCTCTTACGACCAGGGAATTTTTAACCAAGTGTTCTGGAATAACAGCCAGGGACGGTTTTTCCAGAGTTCCCTCTCCTCGGCGTTATCCACAAATGTGGTCCACCAGGGAGAGTTCCCGACGGTGTTCTACCAACGCCTGGGACAACATTTCACCCCGGCGTTACTGTTTTGGCTTCCTCTCTATAGTCTCTTTCCGTCCCCGGTGACGCTGACGGTGTTACAAGTCATTCTTGTCACCGCAGCGGGATTGGTTCTCTATGTTCTAGCGCGACAACACCTCGATTCGCCTCTGGCGGCCTTTATGACCCTCAGCTTCTATTGCGCCAATGCGGTATTGGGGCCAACTTGGGCGAATTTCCATGATATCTGTCAGATTCCCCTGTTTACCTTCACCCTGCTGTTGGCGATGGAGAAACGCTGGTGGGGGCTGTTTTGGGCGGTGGCGATCGCCATCCTGCTGGTTCGTGAAGATTCAGGAATTGGCCTGTTTGGGGTGGGGGCCTATATGCTGCTGAGTCGTCGGTTTCCGGCGCGAGGAGCGGTGGTCTGTCTGCTGGGGTTTGGCTATATCGTGGGGTTGACTAATGTGATTATGCCCTTATTTTCCGAGGATATTTCCGAACGCTTTATGATGGAACGCTTCGGACAATATGCTGAGGGAGACAGTGCAACCACGTTAGAGATTCTCTGGGGGATGCTGAGTCAGCCGTTTCATTTGATTGGGCAGATTTTTACCCCTTTTGGCCGCACGATGAGTTATTTATTAGGACAGTGGCTTCCCTTTGCGTTTGTTCCGGCGGCGTCGGGGGGAGCGTGGGCGATCGCCGGTTTTCCGCTCTTTAAACTGTTTGTGGCTCAGGGACAGTCGGTTTTAGCCATCAATATCCGCTATGCGATGACGGTGGTTCCCGGACTCTGTTATGGGGCGATTCTCTGGTGGTCTGTGCGTCCGCAGGTGTTCAAAACTCCCAACATTCGCCGCTTTTGGATTTTCTGTCTAACCCTCTCAGTGATGGTGACCATTGGCGGAAACCCCAACCGCAGTTTATCGTTTCTGATTCCCGATTCCATTGACCCCTGGGTTCATGTTCCCATCACTCGCCAATGGCGTCATGCTGGGGCCATCTATCCGCTGCTGGCCCAGGTTCCCGAGGATGCGGGTGTGGCGGCGACGACCTATATTATTCCCCATTTGTCCAGTCGTCGGGAGATTTTGCGCTTTCCCCAGATGGAGTTGTTGACGGATGCGGGGGTTGTCGAGCGGATGGACTATATTTTGGTGGATTTGTGGCGTTTGCAAACCTATCAGGTGGCGTTCCGCCATGATCGCGCTCGTTTGGCGGTGATGGTTCCGAAGTTGCAACGTCTGAGTGAGAGTGGGGAGTATGGGATTTTGGATTGGCGTGATGGGGTGATTCTGCTGGGGAAAGGACAAGTCGGTGAACCGGAGGCTGAGGCGGCTTGGGAGGATTGGCGATCGCGGTATGAGTCGGAGAATATGGCGTTTTATCAGGCTCTGGATTAGGATGAGTTAAAGGGTGTCTATAGAGAAAAGATGCTGGGTTCTCCTCGTCCCGTCATGACTCTGTCCCTTTGGCGTCTCTTCTTTGATGTCTCTTCTGACCCATCCTTAAGACGTATTAGGCTTATAAAGATAGCTCTGGCTCGCTTAGATCGCCCACAACGAGCAGTGTATTCAACCCAATTTCAACTCAAAAGTGGGAACTATTCGAGACAACTTAACCAAAAAGGAGAACCTCTATGCTTTATAAAGTTCCTTTGCTACTCTCCCCCCAACCCGAAGGGGGATTTACTGTGACGTCTCCACTCTTACCAGAACTTTTGACTGAAGGGGACACCGCCGAAGAAGCCCTCGCCAATGTTCAGGATGCCCTGGTCGCCGTGGTGGAGATTTATGAAGATTTGGGTCGAACGTTACCGCCAAATTTATGCGTTGCGGATGCCAGCCATTCTCTGTGGCTAGAAACTCTGGTCGTCAGTTCATGAAGTATCGCGACGTGGCACGAAAATTGAAAGCATTGGGTTGTCAAGAATTACCCCGGCGCGGAGGTGGCTCTCACCGAAAATGGTTGAATCCCAGTACAGGAAAAGCTTCGGTGTTACCAGATTGGGGAAGTCGTGATCTCAAACTTGGAACTTTACGGTCTGCATTGCGACAACTGGAAATTGATTGGGATGTTTTCAACAACACTTAGTCAAAGCAAGTAACGGTGTCGCGTTGACAACAACCTTCAGGGATTTATCAATATCTGACTGTAAAAAGTATCGGAACAACCCATTATTTGATGGGAAATCTCGACCGAAAAAATCACCAAAACTTTCAGAGAACATACCGGATCTGTTTTCTCGGTTTGCTTTAGCCCAAATGGTCAATTGCTTGCGAGTGGTGGTGATGAAAATACTATCAGAATTTGGGATGTTGC
>NZ_JAWOCL010000229.1:0-10298 GCF_046483825.1 Sodalinema sp. | reverse complement strand
GTAAAAGACACCACGTTTCCAGCACACCCACTTCAGAATCCTCAAAAACTCACCGTGAGCTGCTGTTGAGTGGGCGCAAGCTTGTACTGGTATGTGAGGTGAATCATTACCTAAAAACGACACCTTATTTTTTAGGCTAGCACGGATTGTTGAAATATGCAATCAAAAAGTCGCCCTAGAAGGGCGAGGCTCTAACCCCAAAATTTTTGGTAGGTCTTGCAGGGCGTCAACATCGGGGCTTTTGCCGCAAGCTCCCCAGTTGAAACAGCCTTCGCCTCGGGTGGTTTGTTCGCATTGGCTACAAAACATGGTGGACATCCCTCACTGATTGCTTAGGTTTAGCTTAGGGCCAGGGCTGGGGGGCTGTCTTTGACTTAGATCAAGAAGGGAACAGGGAATAGGGAACAGGGAACAGGGAACAGGCAAGAGGCAAGAGGGGGGAAATGGGGAATAATGTAGAGACTTGTTTTTTTGGCGGTTGTTTGGAAATGCCAGAACAAGATATCACTTGATTAACGATAATTTGGATTGAAAATGCAAGATATTTTAGATTTTTTGGCGGGATTAGACTTGTTTAAAGACTTGCCAGATTCACAACTTCGTGCTATGGCGACCATTGCTAAACCTCTGAAGTACGATCGCGGCGATCCCATTTTTTTAGAAGGCGATCGCTGTTTAGGCTTTTTCCTCGTTCAGTCGGGACGAGTCAAAGTCTATAAAATGTCTGCCGATGGCAAAGAGCAGATTTTACATTGGTTTGAAGAGGGCGATCGCTTTGCCGAAGTTCCCGCGTTTGATGGAGGCTATTATCCGGCGTCAGCATCAGCCTTAGAAAAAACACAACTGCTGCTGATCCCCAATCAAGCCTTACTCGCCTTAGTCGAACAATACCCCAGTTTAGCCTTTCACCTCCTGGCGAGTTTGTCGCGACACCTACGTCGCTTTGCCAATCTCATTGATACCCTGTCTCTGAAAGATGTATCGAGTCGGTTAGCCGGCTATTTACTGGAATTGAGCGATCGCCAGGGGAGCGATCGCCTCGAACTGGATTTAGCCAAAGGACAGTTAGCAGCCTTTTTGGGAACAATTCCGGAAACCTTATCCCGGACTTTTGCCAAGCTAACTCAGGCTAACCTAATTGAAATTGAGGCTAGACAGATTCAGATTTGCGATCGCGATGGCTTACAGCGGTTAGCAGACGGTAACAAAGACATTAACTAGAGATTCAACCCGATAAAGTTTGCATGAAACAGTTTTTCGGTTACGATAGCCCTTAACCTATTGTCCAACAATCTCATCTAGCCACAGATCCCTGAAAGATGGCTGAGATTGGCCTTCCGTTCTGATTTTGCGTGTTCTCATGTTTAGCTGGCTCACGGCTGTACCGACATCCCGATCCCACCCCGAACTTCCTCGTCTCAAGTTACCTCGACTTCTCAGTGTTTTGGAGGTTTGGGGATTTGGTTTGAGTGGTTTATTACTCTGGCTTGGCCCTGGGCCAGCCTCGAATGCTGATTTAGGACAGCCGGTGATTTGGGTTTGGCTGGTAGCCGCTGCGATTGGCGTGATCTATAATCTCCAAGTTAAACATCTCGGCAGCCACTATCCTAATCTATCGGGAGGAACGCCCAACTACATCACCAAACTGCTAGAAAATCAGCCATTTTTAGCTCGTTACGGGGCAATTGGTTATTTTTTGGGTTGGGTGTCCGTTCCTTCGATGAATGGCATTGTTTTGGCGGGGTTGATTTCAGCCAACCTTGAAAGTCTAGGACTAAATGCTCCTGAAGGGGTCTTACGAATCATTTTCACGGCGTTACCGTTTGTCGTCGCCTACAGCGGAACCCGAGCAATCAGCATCCTTCATCTATTTTTTGTCTTACCAGCGGTAGGATTTTTCCTCGTCTTTTGTACTCAGGGCCTCGGCTGGCTCGCGATTTCTCCTCAAAGTCCTGGGTTTTTCCCGAGTCAGTGGCAAGGGTTTGCCGTTGGCGATTGGGCCAGATGGTATTTTTTGGCGGTATATGCGGCCTACGGCTGCGAGACGGCTTCGGGATTTATTGCCGATAACCCGAAGCCTCATCAGACTCTACGAAGTTTGAAGTTTGCGGCGATTCTGCTGCCGATTATCTATGCCGGGGGGTCCTGGCTGTTGATGCGTCTGGCCACGAATCCGGAGTTGGGGAGTAATACTTTTGTGCAGTTGGTGGCGGTGTCTCGTCCCTTCTGGGGTAATGCGGCCCCGGTGTTGGTGACGTTTTTGATTGCCGCCGGTTGTCTCCTGAGTTCGGCGACGGCGGTGGCGTTAACGCCGCGAGTGTTGTATCAACTGTCCCGCGATCGCTATCTCTCCCCAGTCTTCGCCGTGGTGTCTCGACGGGGAGCGTTTGGCCCGGGGTTAACCTTTACCTTTATCCTGAGTCTTCTCTGTCTGTTGTGGGGCGATGTGGAACGGGTGGTGATGGTGACGGGAACGGGCTATCTTTCGAGTACCATGCTGCTGCATTTGGGAATGTGGCTCAAACGGGGAACGGCGGTATCCTGGCTTCCCCGTTGGTCGTTGCTATTTTTCATTGTAGAAGCCACGGTGTTAGTCGTCGGTGGCTTGATGTGGAGTGGCTGGGATTTAGCGTTGGGGTTAGCCTTTCCGGTTGTGGTGTTGATGTTTGATGCGGCGATCGCCCGCAATCGCTTTTTTCTGTTTCAAACGGATTGGTGGATTCGCTTTTATCGCCGACAAATGGGGGAAAATTTCCAGAATTTTGTGGCGGTTCAGGTGGGAGTGTTGCTGGTTCTTCTCTGTGGGGCGGCCTTCGTGAGTTGGCAGGTTCAGATTTTGATGCGATCGGTCACTGATACAACGGTGTTGGCGGATGTGTCGGCGAATTTGTTGGTGTTGTTGTTGTTGACGGTGAGCTTTATTGGGGTGGCGATCGCCTGTTGGACGAGTTTACCTCAAGCTGAGGCGATCGTTGAGGCCCGCGATCGCTCTCAACTCCTCTTTCGCATTGCTGAAGATGCCATTATGGTTCTCGATAACCAAGGTACGATTCAGCAAGTCAACCCCGCCGCCAGTGCCTTATTTAATTTACCGGGATTTGAACTGCTGACTCGACCACTCTCGGAATATTTACCCAATTTTCCGACCGTGATTGAGACGGCTCCTCGTCTTAGTGAACAGGAGTTTAAACGAGGCTCAGAGCAAGGAACGGTAGAAGTCGGAATTTCGGTGTTAGAAACCGAGTCATCTCGGGACTATCTGGCAATTTTGCGAGATGTGACGACGCAAAAACAGGCTCAAGAAGCTCTACGACGTTCCGAAGAACGACTCCGCAATTGGGCGACGGAACTCGAACAGCGGGTTCAGGAGCGAACTGCTGAACTACAACAGGCGATGGAACTCGCGGATATGGCGAATCACGCTAAAAGTGATTTCTTGGCCAGCATGAGTCATGAGTTACGAACGCCGTTAAATGGCATTTTAGGCTATGCCCAAATTTTGCAGCGATCATCGCGTTTGACGGGACAAGATTTACATGGAGTCGAGATTATACAGCAATGTGGTGCCCATTTATTGACGCTGATTAACGATATTTTGGATTTGTCTAAAATTGAAGCGGGTAAAATGGAATTGCACCCCAATGAGTTTCATTTTCCGGCGTTCTTGCAAGGGGTGGTGGAAATCTGCCGGGTGCGATCGCAGTCCCAAAAAATTGAGTTCTACTACGTCGCCGATCCTCATTTACCCACTGGGGTTAAGGCAGATGAAAAACGCTTACGGCAAGTTTTAATTAACCTCCTGGGGAATGCCATTAAATTCACCGAAAAAGGTAGTGTTTGTTTACAGGTAGAAGTCCTAGAATCACTGAAAGCTGAGACAGATTCTCAACCCGATACAGTATCCGAACTAGAACCATCGATTTATCGGATTCGTTTTGAGATTACTGATACCGGAATTGGCATGACAAACGAGCAAATTGAAAAGATTTTTCTGCCCTTTGAACAAGTTGGTGAGGGCAAAAAACACGCCGAAGGAACAGGGTTAGGGTTAGCAATTACACGCCAAATTTTAGACTTAATGGAAAGTCCGATTGAGGTCACCAGTACCCCCGGACAAGGCAGTCGCTTTAGCTTCATTGCGGTTCTTGAACGAGCCGATGATTGGGTTGATGGAGCCACTCAGTCTGTATCGGGTAAAATTGTTGGCTATGAGGGCGATCGCCGCACCGTTCTCATTGTCGATGATCGTTGGGAAAATCGCTCTGTCATTGTCAATCTTTTAATACCATTAGGATTTGAGGTGATTGAAGCGAGTGATGGCCAGGAAGGATTTGATAGTATTCTTGAGCATCAACCGGATTTAGTGATTACCGACTTAGCCATGCCTGAAACCGATGGCTACGAGTTATTAAAACAGTTACGCCAGCATCCCAAGGTGAAAACCACCCCCACCATTGTCTCCTCCGCCAGTGTTTTGGCCATTGATCAACATAAGAGTTTAGCGGCTGGCGGTGATGATTTTCTGCCTAAACCCGTTCAGGCGGATGAACTGCTACAAAAAATCTCTCAAAATATCGAGATTACTTGGAAATATGAACAGCAAACCCCAGACACTAAAAGCACTGACAGTCGCCTAGAGTCTATCGAGGATGGTGAGTTTCAGGCTCCCCCCAAAGATGAGATTGAGTTACTGCTTGACTTAGCACGACAAGGGTTGCTAAACCGTGTTGTTGAGGGCGTTCAACAGTTACGGGAACGGAATTCAGACTATCGGGGATTTTCGGATCAAATTGAACAGTTGGCGCGTGAGTTTCAGATCAAGAAAATTCGTGAGATTTTAGAAAAATTTCGCGATCAATAAGGGTCTTCAGGATATACGGTGTCATTGGTTGCCTTTGATACAACAGTGTGGGGGAACCCACCCCTGACCCCTCCTAGGAGGGGATTTTCGCCCCTCTAGTAACGGATGTAATCCACCATAAATTTGGCTGATTACCCTGAACCCAGAAGACCCATCAAGACCCCCTTATATATCGCTTCTATAGAGCTTGAATAGCGCTTGAATATCGTATTTTGGTGAACAGGGCGATCGCTGATGCGAGGAGGTATATTAACTAAATCGGTGGGAGATAGGTTGAGAATCAATACCAATTTTCAGAAGTCGTGCCATAGATGTCTGTAGAACGGCCGTTCGCCCTCCTCGGTGTCAGATGGCAAGCATTTTGAAAAATGGTATAAGATTTGAATCTTGCAAAATACCCAAAAATGAGACAAGCCGTTGAATTATGTGGTAAAAAGGAGATAAACCCTCAGAAGACACAAAAGAATTATAGTAAAAACGGCTATAATTCGAGTCTATTGATTGAGTTATCTTGAGATTGCCGAAAGTTTTGTCCTGAGCTTGTCTCATGCTTAATCTACTTGTTGTTGCTCTGCTTTTTGTGTTCCATGCCTACCTCGGAATCTGACATTATTCTAATTGTTGATGATACTCCAACCAATCTAGCAGTATTATCAGAAGCTCTCACCAGTGCCAACTATCAAGTGGCGGTTGCTCTCGATGGAGAAACCGCCCTTGAACAAGTTGGCTATAAACCTCCAAATCTAATTTTGTTAGATGTTATGATGCCAGGAATCGATGGCTTTGAAACCTGTCGCCAACTCAAAGCCAATCCTGAAACCGCTCAGATTCCGATTATTTTTATGACGGCTCTGTCAGACACGGTTGATAAAGTTAAGGGACTGAGTTTGGGGGCTGTTGATTATATTACCAAGCCATTTCAGCAAGAAGAAGTCCTAGCTCGGGTCAACGTTCATCTGGAACTGTATCATCTTAATCATAACTTAGACCGTCAAGTCAAAGAGCGAACCGCAGAATTATCAGAAGCATTAGACAGTTTGCAGAAAGCTCAAGTGCAACTGGTTCAAAATGAGAAAATGTCATCATTGGGTCAATTGGTGGCAGGCGTCGCTCATGAGATTAACAATCCGGTTAACTTTATTCATGGGAATCTCAGCCACGCCAAAGAATATATTGCGGATTTGCTGGAGTTATTACGACTGTATCAGGAGAAAACCCCAACAGTGAATCCTGATGTTGAGGCATTTGCGGAAGAGATTGATTTTGAGTTTCTCAAAGAAGACTTGCCGAAGTTGCTCAAATCGATGGAGGTCGGAGCGGGTCGAATTCAGGGGATTATTAAATCCCTAAAAACCTTTTCCCGTGCCAATGAAACTCAATTTGAGTCGATTAATATCCATGAGGGGATCGAGAGTACCTTATTGATTTTGAGTAACCGGATTAAAGCGAAATCGTTTCGTCGCGATATTCAGGTCAAGAAAATCTATGGTGAATTGCCCTTGATTGACTGTTCAAGTGGGCAACTCAATCAAGTTTTTACGAACATTCTTAGTAATGCCATTGATGCGTTAGATGAATCCGCATCACGTCAGCCTCAGGATTGGATTCCCCGTATTGATATTCGGACGGCTATTGAGGGGGACCAGGTGGCCATCACGATCGCCAATAATGGCGGAACCATGTCCCCAGAGGTTCAGGATCATCTCTTTGAGCCGTTTTTCACCACCAAGCCGCGAGGAAAGGGGACAGGGATGGGCTTGTCCATTAGCCATCAGATTATTACCGAGAAACATGGCGGTCAGCTACACTGTCGAGTAGAGGGCGATCGCGTCGAGTTTGTGATTGAGATTCCCATTCAACAAACCATCGCCCCCACTCCTCACCAAGCCAAAAGTCAGTCATGAGTCAGTTTGTTAACGCTCCCAACCGCCACGACATTCTGGAACAGGCCTTCAATCTGGGATTTCATCGGGCCGGGATTGCGGTGGTTCCTCCCCAAGCCGATGCGGGGGAAACCGAAGCCGTCCATCACCTGCAAACTTGGCTCAATCAAGGCTATCAAGCCGATATGGCCTGGATGGCGAACCCAAAACGGCAAGATATACGCCAGGTGTTACCGGGGGTGCGATCGGTGATTGCGGTGGCCTTAAACTATTACACGGAGCATCACCCCTCTGAAGGTGATGAAGGCGATGAAAGCGATGATACCGTCAAAATTTCCCGCTACGCCTGGGGCCGTGACTATCACCGAGTGCTTCATCGTAGGCTTAAGCAACTCTCTCGCTGGTTGGAGGCTTCAGGCGAGGGGATTCAGGCCAAATACTATGCCGATACCGGCCCAGTTCAGGATAAAGTCTGGGCCGAACGAGCGGGACTGGGTTGGATTGCAAAAAACGGCAATCTGATTACACGAGACTATGGCTCTTGGGTGTTTCTGGGGGAAGTGTTAACGAATCTCCCCTTAGAGGCCGATCGCCCCCATACGGACCATTGTGGGACCTGTACTCGTTGCCTGGATGCCTGTCCCACCGAGGCGATCGTCCGTCCTACCGTGGTCGATGCTAATCGTTGCTTAGCCTATCACACCATCGAAAACCGCCGCGATCGCCTCCCCGATGACATCGCCAACACCCTCAACGGCTGGGTGGCTGGCTGTGATATCTGTCAGGATGTATGTCCCTGGAATCAGCGATTTGCCCAAACCACAGATGTGGCCGAATTTGAACCCTACCCGCAAAACCTCAACCCCAGCGGGTCTGAGTTAGCCAACTTATCGGAGGACGACTGGGATCAGCGGTTCCGGGCCTCGGCCCTGCGACGTATCAAACCGGCCATGTGGCGACGTAACAGCCAAGCCGCCAACAAGACACAAAAAACCCCGTCCACGACAGACGAGGTTTGAGCGATGAAGCGTGAGTGAACGACTCTAAGCCGTGACCATTCAGTGACCGTTAAAACGTCACTAACTATTCACCGTAGCCGGTTCGTTGGTGTTGCGAGAACGACGGCGAGTTAGGGAGTTAAACAGCATCTGACCGACGGCTTTGATGAGATTCCCTTCGAGTTCTTCAAACATGACCATATTCAGTTTGAAGGCATCGTTAGCCTCATCGACAATGCGATCGGCTTGAGCCTCATCAATGGGTAAACTGTCCATCGCTTGACGATATTCAGCCTTAAAGGCTTTCTCATCAGGAATATCCTGGAACTCATAGAATGCCGTTCCTTCGCCATCCTGCAATCCCATCGCTTTTTGGGCGATATTTTTCAGGATTTGACCGCCGGAGAGGTCGCCGAGATAGCGAGTGTAGCAATGAGCCACTAAGAGTTCCGGTTCGCTGTTGGAGACCTCACGGATGCGGTTGACATAGCCTTGTCCTCCTTCTGAGGGTTGAACCATATCCCGCCAGTTGGGACCAAAATAGTAATGAAGATCCTGTTCTAAACTCTCCTTACGGTTGAGTTGAGGATAGTACAGTTTGGATAATACGGGATGCTCCCGGTGGCGTTCCATTTCTTCTTCCATAGCGGAATAGACGAAGTAAAAGTTGGTCGCCAACTTGCGATAGGAGTTCTTTTCAACGGTTCCTTTGAGGAAACATTTGATAAAGCCCACATTCTCAGCCATGGTGTGAGACTTTTTCGTGCCTTCTCGGAGTTTTGTTGCGAGATTACTGGTCATACTAAAACAAAAATGCTATAATTTTTCCTTTGGCGCATTACGGCGCATTCAAGATGGCGTACGGTCACGTTAAACGGTCACGTTAAATCGAGACAAGTTAAATCGAGACAATAGGCAACACCTGAACCACAAAAGTGACGCACAACAGAGACAAAACGCCTGAATCTACTCTGATTACAGTAGATCAATTTGATGAGAATTTTTATTAAGAATTTTTAACGGTTCTTACGGCGATCGCCCCCAGGGAAGCCAGACTCAAACACGAGAGTTGAGTTGGAAACTCGCTCAGTTGCGCGTAGAATTGACCCGTACAGGACTGCCTAACCCGTCGTTGAGCCTTGTTTATGGTGAAACTCGCTGCTTATGTCTCGGTTGTCTTCCTCGCGCTCGGGGCTGCAAGCTCCAGTAGCCTCGCGGTTCCTCCGTCCCCGTCTTCCCTGAGATTAGCTCAAGAGGTCGATCCCCTCTGTCGTCAAGTCTCGACCAACCTCGATCGCGGACTGGCCATCCGGTTAGATCCTAGCCCCGACTCCCGTGCGATCGCCAACGTGGCCCCCAACGAACGCCTACGCTTAGCCCCCAACGCCGAGGCCATTCTCGGCCCCGAAGGCAACAGTTGGTTAGCGGTGAGTTTCCCGGCCCAGGGCTATGTGGACAACGGCCCCCCCGGAAGCAGTCACCTCAATCGCTGTCAAGCCTTTCTGTGGGATGCGCCCGGTTCCCCAGACGTCGCCCCGATGACCGACTCGGGTCCGAGAGACGGAAACGCCTGTCGTCGGGTGATTCACGACGAAGGACTCACCGTGCGCCAAGCCCCCTCCTTGAACGCCTCTATTCTAGGTGGAGTAGAGATGAATCAAGAAATTCGCGTTCGCCTACCGATTCGCCCCATTGTCGCCTCCGATGACCGCCAATGGATTGAGATTACCGCCCCGTTTAACGGCTATGTTTCCAACGGCTTTGGCAATGGTGTAAGTAATTTAGGTGCCTGCCTCTAAACTCTTGCCTATTCCCTGTTCCCTGTTCCGGTGTTCCCTGTTCCCTGTTCCCTGTTCCGGTGTTCCCTGTTCCGGTGTTCCCTGTTCCCTGTTCCCTGTTCCCTGTTCCCTGCAACAAAACTTAAAACGCCAAACCGCCTCAGAAGGCAGAGTCAGTAGTACCCTGGAAAATAATCCTTTAACATCGGTTCGCGACGGCCAAAGGTTCAGAAGGAGTCTTCCCTCTGAGTCTTAGCCCTCGCCTCTGATCGGGTTCATTACAATCAACAGAGAAAAAACTATGATTCAACGTGGTTCTACAGTGCGGATTCTCCGTAAAGAATCCTATTGGTATAAGGATCTCGGTACCGTCGCCACTATCGACCAAAGCGGAATCCGCTACCCGGCGATCGTTCGCTTCGACAAAGTGAACTACAACGGTTTCAGCGGTGCAGCTGGTGGTGTAAACACCAATAACTTCGCTCTTGAAGAATTGGAAGAAGTTGCTCCCCCCGCCAAGAAGAAGAAAAAATAACCAACCTTGACCATCTCTCAAGCTGGGAATCCAGCGTTAAGATGGCAAAATAGGGGTTAGCGTTTTCATGCAAATCGCTAACCCCTTTGTCATTGGGCAAGATAGCCGTTCAAGTAACTATGGCTATCCCCTCTTGGGAGGGGTCAGGGGTGGGTTATGCCTCTTGCCTCTTGCCATCCCCTCTTGGGAGGGGTCAGGGGTGGGTTATGCCTCTTGCCTCTTGCCATCCCCTCTTGGGAGGGG
>NZ_JAWOCL010000164.1:0-11842 GCF_046483825.1 Sodalinema sp. | reverse complement strand
CTCCCAGGAGGGGATTTTTCGCCCCTACAATTTTGTATCCAATGCAACAAATCACACCGTATATCCTGAAGACCCGATCTGAAGATAATTTTCACACTTAGACATTAAGGTCAAGATTTTGATACAAATTTTTTAAATTCAACTCAACGCCTAAAGACTCTAAAATAACACTCTGTTCAGGGTCTTCATATTCAGTCATCAACCACTGATTAGAATTTTGTTTGAGGTGGTGTTCAACCGATAGTTTCGATTGGTCAACAAGCAGATACTCGTTAAAACTGGGAATGGTGCGATACGCCACAAATTTCTCGCTGCGGTCATAGTTTCGGGTTGAATCGGATAGAACCTCAGCAATAAAGACTGGGTTCGTGACTGTATCTTGGCGATTCTCCTGTAACGCAACGGGTTTCGAGACCACCATCACATCAGGATAGGTGTAAAAGTTGCGATCGCCCACCCAGAGACGAACATCAGTTCCCAAAACCTCATACCGGTCTCCCTGGAGGTTTTGCATTAGCAGAAAAATTAACCGTAACGTCAGTTTATTATGATTAACGGTTCCTCCAGGCATTTCAATAATGTCTCCATTGCGATATTCATGGCGAACTGATGCTGTTTCTTCTAATTCTAGATAGTCAGCAGCGGTGTAGGTTTGCGTTGATGTTACCACCATAGTTATGTTGTCCTGTTGAGGTACCAGTGCTTTTATAAATTAACTAACCTGACATTTAAGAGGGGAAAATCGAGGCGATTTCCACCTCAAACTCAGGAAATAAGGGGGAGGTTAGGCGATCGCCCTCTAGCAAGGTCTGAACCCGCTGAAGTTGGGCATCCTGACGACGATACACCTCTAGGGTTTTCAGCCACCAATTCACTAACCAATACTCCTGAACCCCATACAGAGAATAGAGTTTTAACTTGACCTCGCGATCGCGTTGTTCATTGATTTCCCCTTGAGAGAGAATCTCGATCACCAACTCCAGGGCTACCGTAAAATGTCCCGACGCATCCACCCCAGTCTCTAACCGGGATTGACTAATCCAGATCAAATCGGGAATCACCGCATCCCGAGGACTGAAAATCAGCCCTGGAGTGGCGATTGGCCGACCGAGTCCAGTTTTCCGAGACCAGGCCTCGAGTTCAAACTGGAGATTACCACTAACGTTCTGATGACGAAAATGAGGGGCGCGAGTCACAAACAGGTCTCCATCAATGATTTCATGCCGAGTCCACCCCCCATCATCGGGCATTGCATCAAGATCACGAATCGTCCAAACTTGTGTCGGTGTGACCATGGGGAGTCCTCATCAAAACCAAACTAAAACCAAACTAAAACCAAACCAAATCGGGCATAGACCCAGCCTGTTGATCCAAGACTGACCCTATGCCCTATGGTAAGCCAAACTAACCCAACCTAGGAGGTCTCATCCACCTCAACGCGCTTCGTCCGAGATCGTTCCCCAGACCGAATCGAGATTTGAGACTTACGCACCCCAAAGCGGTCGGCTAAGACCTGGATTAACTCCTTATTGGCCTTACCCTCGACCGGGGGAGATTGCAGCCGAACCGTGAGACTGCCATCATCTTCGAGGATAATCGCCTGTTGCTTGGAATTGGGTTTGACCTTGACGTTAAACATCATGACTCCTCATCCGTTAAACGCATCTCAGCCCGAACCATGGACTCTCCTAAAATCCGTTCAATCTTAAAGCCAAGATGTTCAGAAATCCGTTGCATGGCCCGGTTATCCGAGAGAATTTCGGCAAAGACTAAATCAAAGCCTTCCGCCCGGGCAATTTCAATGGAACGACGAGTCATTTCCGTCCCCAAGCCTTGATGCTGGAAGCGATCGCTGACCAACAAGGAATACTCCGCATCACGGGTTCCGTGAATCAGACTCAAGCGGGCCACCCCGACGAGTTCATGCTGACCGGTTTCAGGATTACGATAGTCGGCAATCAGGGCCATTTCCTGATCATAATCAATAAAACAGAGGCGAGAGAGACGTTCATGAGTCACCCGGCGACTGAGTTTGAAGGCGTGGGCGTAGCGTAGATAGACACTTTCATCAGAGAGGCTTTCGTGGAACTTGACCGCCATCGGTTCATCTTCCGGGCGGATGGGGCGAATCGTCACCTCCCGTCCATCGCGAACCGTCCAGCGTCCCACATACTGACTGGGATAGGGGCGAATGGCCGGTTTCGGTAACTCAGCCACATCGGTGTCCGCCGGATGGAGAACCACCCGCGCATCCAGGGAAATCAGCCGTTCCGGGCTAGCCAGCAGCGGATTCACCTCAATCTCTTTAATCCAGGGTTGTTCCACCACCAGATAGGAAAAGCGGACCAAGAGTTGTTCGAGGGCGGCTAAGTCAATGGGATCGCGGCCGCGAATCCCTTTGAGGGCCGTATAGATTTTGGTGTTTTCCATCAAACGCCGGGCTAGAGTGGTGTTGAGGGGCGGTAGGCCTAGGGCGCGATCGCGGAATACCTCCACCAACTGTCCCCCGGTTCCAAACAGTAACACCGGCCCAAACTGGGGATCTAAACTACTGCCAATAATCAACTCGTAGCCATCGAGGTTCAACATCGGCTGAACCGTCACTCCTTGAAAGTCCTCAGGGCTATGGAGTTCACTGACGCGATCGCGAATCCGTTGATAGGCCTTCGCCACAGCTTCAGCATCATTCAAGTTTAGCTGGACCCCGCCCACATCAGTTTTGTGAGTAATGGTTTCCGAGAGGAGTTTTAACACCACCGGATAGCCGAGATCAGCGGCGGCGGCCATGGCTTCTTCTAGGGTTTGGGCGATGCGAGTTTCCACAATCGGGATGCCATAACTGGCCAGGAGTTGCTTCGACTCAAACTCCGTTAATAGCGTCCGTCCCGCCTCTCGTACCTTTTGGATAATGGCGTAAGCCGAGGGGCGATCGCGGCCCGAGGATTCCCCTTCCTCATCCTCCAACAACATCGGCGTCTCATACAAACTCCGCAAGTTACGGCTGTAGCGCCACATATAGTTAAACATCCGCACCGCCGTATCGGGATAGGGAAACGCCGGGATATTGGCCTGATTGAGAATCCGCGCCCCGGCTTCTACATCGGCCCCACCCATCCAACTGGCAAAAATGGGCTTTTTGTTGCGGCCTTCCATGGGACAAGCTTTGAGTTTTTCCGCCGTCTCCGTCGGAGAGGTCATGGCCTGAGGCGTTAACACCACAATCAAACCGTCACTATTGGGATCTTGGACGGCGACTTGTAAGGCTTTGGCATAGCGATCGGGGTCCGCATCCCCCAAAATATCAATGGGGTTGCCATGACTCCATTGAGGCGGCAAAATCTCATCGAGACGTTCGAGGGTTTCCGGGGCCAATTCCGCCAACTTACCCCCTTCACTAATCAGAGTATCCGTCGTCAGGACACCGGGACCCCCGGCGTTGGTCAAAATTGTTAAACGGGGACCTTTCGGGCGCGGTTGTTTCGCCAGCAATTCCGCCATGTAGAACAGATGGGCCAAGTGATAGACTCGTAACACCCCCGAGCGTCGGAAGGCCGCATCTAAGACCTCATCACTGCCCGCTAAGGCCCCGGTGTGAGAGGCCGCGGCCTTGGCAGCGGCTTCAGTCCGTCCCGCTTTAATGACGATAATCGGTTTACTGAGGGCAACTTCCCGGGCCGCCGACAGGAAAGACCGGGCATCGCCAATGGACTCCATATAGATGACAATACTCTCGGTGCGGGGATCATCGCCGAGATAGTAGATTAGATCTCCCCAACCCACATCTAACATCGACCCCAGGGAGACGAAGGAACTAAAGCCCACATTGGCTTGAAAACTCCAGTCTAAAATGGAGGTACACAGGGCGCCACTTTGGCTAATAAAGCCCACACTTCCGGGGCGGGCCATAGACCCGGCGAAGGTGGCATTTAACCCCGATAGGGGACTCATCACCCCTAAACAGTTGGGTCCCACAATCCGCATTTTGCCCCGGGCCGCGTCTAGGATTTGTCGTTCGAGTTCGACCCCAGCTTCTCCCACTTCTTTGAAGCCGGCCGAGAGAATAATCGCCCCGCGAACTCCAGCGGCGACACATTGACGAATCACCTCGGGGACCGTTGGGGCGGGGGTGGCGATGACGGCTAAATCCACTTGGGCCGGAACTGAGGCGACGTCGGGATAGGCTTTAATGCCTAAGACGCTGCTGCGTTTGGGGTTGACGGGAAACACGGTCCCGCCAAAGGGATGGCTAATCAGGTTCCAGAGTAAGGTTCGCCCGACGCTGTTGGCTTTTTCGGTGGCACCAATGACGGCAACATTGTTAGGGGAGAAGATGGCTTGCAGTAAATCACTTTGCGATCGCAGAACATCATGGGCTGGATCGGTTTTATAGGGGATTTTAGTAATCATACGTTTACTCCGTTTAAATCTGTTTTTCTGGACAGGTTAATGGTGATTAAGTGCCGTGAACGATGGGCGCAAAGAACTCGAGGTCATCCCTGGAAATCTTGTTACGTCAAGATGTCTGGCGAATCAAGCCCCAGTTTTGCTCCCCGAGGTCGGAGGCGGACTCGTCCATCCGCCTCCATTGGCTTTAGTGTACTGGTCTCTCCGGCAAGGGAGGAAAATTTTAAGATAGTTTTACTATTGCCGGATTTTAGTTAGGATAGGTTGCAAAACGTAGGATGTACCTGCTACATTTTAAGGCTCTACGGTCTTAAGGTTAGTGTACAAGATCACAAATCTACCGGAGACGATTGTCTAAAGGGCCATGACCTCCCCTGGAGTCGGCGGCTGTGGTCGAGTTCCTGGGTTGGCCTGGGGGGTATCACTGGGCTGGCTTACGGTAGAGGGTTGGGGTTGTTCACAGTTGTACGCAATTGGGTTACGAAATCTACTGATGAATGTCCGTCATGCTCGCGCCAATGATTTGTCTGCTATTGTGGGCATTTATAATGCTGCAATTCCGGGACGAATGGCCACGGCTGATGTCTCGCCGGTGTCGGTTGAAAGTCGTTACGCTTGGTTTAGCGGTCATGTTCCCGAACGCTATCCCCTCTGGGTGACGGAACGGGATGAGCGGGTGGTCGGTTGGCTCAGTTTTCGTCCCTTTTATGGTCGTCCGGCCTATGCGGCGACGGCGGAACTGGCGATTTACATTGACCCGGAATATCAGGGTCAGGGATTGGGTCGTTTTTTATTAGATTTGGCGGTTGCCAATGGCCCGATGTTACAGTTGAAAACACTCCTGGCCTTCGTTTTTGCCCATAACTTAGCGAGTTTAGGTCTATTTGAGCAGGCGAAGTTCCAGGAATGGGGCTATTTACCTCGGATTGCTCAACTCGATGGGGTTGAACGAGACTTGATGATTTTGGGTCATCGTCTCGAATCTCCCTCGTCGTTTTTACCGTCATCCCAGTCGGGATTGGTTTGAGGGAGTGGCCGCTTGCGTTCCCCCTTGAGATGTTGGCTGAGATAGAATTTATTGAGGTGATGTTTCCACAGTTTTTCCACAGTTGTCTGGCTCCGGGAGGTCAGAATGAAGGCTGATTCATCTGACTTTTCCACAGTTTCCACAGGGGGCGTTTAAGATGCTTTTTGCTAAAATTAAACTCCTATTAACCTAAAAAAAATTGAGAGAACGGCTGGGGGAAACTGTAAATTATTGTTAAGTTTTGCCGCATAATGGGCCGTTTTTTTGAGGAATCTCTTGACAAATACTTGGTTTTGTGAAACAAAAAAGCGATCGCCGAGGGGTGGCCGTCACGCCAATTGCCAAACTGGCTGCGATCGCGAAACAGTTAAGCCCCATTTCACATCAATACCCTTATGTCGTCCTAAACTCCCTCGTGAGAGACTCCGCCCGATAGGCGCGACCGTCACACTGGCCCTTGTCTCATCTAAATGATTATGAAACCTTTACGAACCCTATTGTGCTTCCTATTAGGGACAAGCCTGTTCCTAAGCGTAAACCTATTTTTGCCCAACATTCCCCTGTTGCTGCGGGGAGCTGTTGCCGCTCAAGCGGATTTCAGCCGCGACCTTGTCGTTCACAAGTCCATTAGCCTCAAAACCCATCCTGAGGTGGAGGTGACACAGACCAAGTCCCTGAAGGGATTGGAGGGGGGCGGCGATCGCCAACTGGCCCAACGGCCCATCCTCCAAGAACAAGGCCGTCTAACCAACCGCAGTTCCCGGCTGCGAGATGGGAGTCGCTACAATCTCTATGAATTTTCAGGAGAGGCCGGACAAGAGGTTCGCATTCAACTCGACAGTTCAGATTTTGACACCTATCTGATTCTCATCGGCCCCGACGATCAGCCCTTAGCCGAAAACGACGATCGCACCTCAGGAGATACCAACTCAGAACTGGTGCTGACTCTGCCGGCCACAGGAACCTATCGCGTTGTCGCCAACGCCTTTGATTCTCGCGGCCGAGGGGACTATCAAGTTGCTGTGTATGCCACGGAAACCGCCAGAAATACCGCTCAGGAGAAACCCGATCCCAACGCCACCCCAGCCACCCCAGCGCCCGTCTCCCTCAGCGAACGGGAAGCGTTAATGGCTCAGGCGGACCGCTACTATCTCCAGGGCAATCTCCGGGAAGCCGAACGGCTCTATCGTCAAGCCAAACCCGAGTTTCCCGCCGAGGGAACCCTCGAAATCGCCGACGCCATCACCGAGGATCAACTCTCCCCAGCCGGTCGCGTCTATTGGGATAATGTCCAAGAAGGCCTAGCCGAAAATCGCGAGTCTCAGGTGGAAGCCTCGTTAGATCTGCTGTTTGAAGAAGCCCCCGGCTTTGCACCGCCCTACGCTCTGATTGCTCAACGCCATCTCGATGAGGGAGACACCGACGAGGCGATCGCCTTCCTCGAAGAGGCCACCACTCGTTTCCCCGGTTCCTATGAACTGGCCCGAATGCTGGCCGAAACCCTACGAGAAGATGGACAACGCCTCGAAGCCTCGATTACGGCTCGGGAGTTCGCGATCGTCAACCCCGACCATCCTCAAGCCGGGGAGATGACGGAACTGGCAGAAGATTATCTCAGCAGTTTCCGGGGTCGCCTCCGGGAAAACATCGCCCTACGGGGCTTAGGTGGCTTAGCCGTGGGGGTCTTAACCGGACGCACCACCTCCACCGTGTTTCAGGCCATTAACCTGGCTCAGTTGATGCTGGCCGGGGAATCTCGCCTCGGGGAGCAAATCGCCGAACAGTTACAAGGTCAATTGCGGATGGTGAATGACCCAGAAATTCTCGGCTATGTGGACGAGTTAGGCCAAGATGTCGCCCGTTATATGGGACGAGATGAGTTTGACTATGAGTTTTTCGTGGTCGATGACGAGAATCTCAACGCCTTTGCTCTCCCCGGCGGTAAGGTCTTCGTCAACACCGGCGCGATTCTCGCCGCCAACTCGGAAGCGGAACTGGCGGGGTTACTCGGCCATGAAGTGGGTCACGCGGTTCTGTCTCACGGCTTCCAACGGGTGGTTACGAATAACCTGCTGGCCAACCTGGCTCGGGAAATTCCCTTCGGTAACTTGTTGGGAACCCTAGTGAGTTTGGACTACAGCCGTAAGCATGAACGCCAGTCTGACATTATTGGCACTCGGGTGATTCACAGTGCCGGTTATGCGGCTGATGGCCTGCGTAACTTCATGCAAACCCTACGAGAACAGCAGGGAGGCGGTCCGACGATTCCCTATCTCTCCACGCACCCGGCTCCGCGAACTCGGGTTCGTTATATGGAGGAGTTGATTGAGCGGAATAATTACAACCGCTATAGTTTTGAGGGAGTCGAACGCCACGCTCAAATTAAGGCTCGCTTGTCGTAGGTTTAGGGTGATGTCTTGACTCGTTGCGGTTGGCTCAATCTCCCCGCTCTCAGGTTTCCCTAGGATTCCTGAAGCAGCGGGGAGCTGTCGAGACAGGTACAACTGGGAAGTTTGACGCTAAAGGTGCTTCCTTCCCCAACTTGACTCTCAACGCTGATGGTTCCACCATGGCGTTCCACGGCTTTTTGACTGACATAGAGTCCTAAACCAGTTCCGGCAATGCGGGAGACATTGGAGGCTCGTTGGTGGCGATCGAAAAGATGAGGGAGATCGGCTTTAGGGATGCCAAGACCATGATCTGCAACTTGCACCTCGATTCCCTCGGAAGTGGGTTGTAGCGTCAGGGTGATGACGCCACCTTCGGGGGAGTATTTTATGGCATTGATTAGGAGGTTGGCTAAGATATGACGTAAGAGAATTTTATCCAAGACTGGGGTCTCAGAAATTGGCTCATACTGGAACTGCAACTGATGTTTATTTTCTGATAATGGCTCAAACTCAACGATTATTTCTTGAATAAAGGCAACCACGTCCAGAGGCTGGGGTAAGAAGGGCAATTGACCGGATTCAGCTCTGGAAACCAAGGAGACTTCATCGAGCATACCGTTTATGCTGGTAATGGCCCGCTGAATTCGCTCAAAATATTTTAATTTTCGTTGACGATCCCAACTCTCGTCAAAGATTTTCAGCATATCTGATGACATCTGAATGGCGGTTAATGGGTTCCGCAAATCATGAGAGGTCATGGAGAGATATTGAGATTTTTCGTCGAGGCTATTTTGGGATTCTTGGATGAGTTTTTTTAGGGATTCTGCATCTTTATGTTTCTTTAATACCATTTTCAAGGTGGCATGAATTTCACGCTCTTTAGGAGGTTTTAGAAGATAGCCATAGGAGCCAGACGCTTCGGCGCGATCGAGGGTTTCATCGTCGGCATAGGCGGTCAGATAAATTACAGGGATATCAATGGACTTCAGCAGTTTTTGGGTGGTTTGAATGCCATCCATTTCCCCTTGAATGACAATATCCATGAGGATAATATCTGGGGGATGTTCGAGGATTTTTTTAATCGCATCCTCGCCTGACGTCGCGGTTCCGATCACCTGGTATCCCAATTGCTTGAGTTTACGGGATAGGCTGCGGGCTAAAATGATTTCATCTTCAACTAAAAAAATGGTGATTGTCATGGTATTAGACTCTCCGTTTATATTTTAACTCAGAAAATGTCATATGAAATTCAGTTCCCTGTTGACGATTAAGGTGGATTTCACCTCGAATTTGCTCCACGAGCATGACAATCAGTTCCATTCCGAGAGAGTCAGTTTTGAATAGATCAATGTGTTCAGGAATCCCGATGCCGATATCTTTAATTCGGAGATGAATGAGTCCGGTTGGCTCTTGGTTAACTAAGATTTCAACAGTTCCTGTTCTAGCATCGGGGAAGGCGTGTTTTAAGACATTCGAGATGATTTCGTTAATAATAAGTCCACAGGGATGAGCGGTTTCAATGTTGAGCCGAATTGGCTCGGAGTGAATGGTATAGGTGATTTTGTGGCTATCTATGTTATAGGATGCAAAAAGCTGTTCGATGAGAGTTTCTAGGTAATCCCGAAATTCAATATGAGAGAGGTCAGTGGATTGATAGAGACGTTCATGAATCAGGGACATAGATAAGACACGGTTTTGGCTGTCTTGCAAGGCCCGATGGATTTCTGTATTATCGCTATAGTCGGACTGAAATTCTAAGAGAGAGGCGACAACTAAGAGGTTGTTTTTGACCCGATGGTGAATTTCTTTCAGTAAGATTTCTTTTTCTTTAAGATTCTGTTTGAGTTCAGCTTCTGAGTCTTTTCGCTCGGTAATATCGACATGAGTTCCCACAAAGACATTCGAGATGGTCTGATCTTCACTCGCTCCTCGATAGTGATAAGGACTTCCCATACTCTGAATCCAACACCAGTCACCTGACTGACGTTTCATGCGGAACTCAACAGCAAAGGGAGTATTGGTGCTGATGGCTTCTCGAATGATAGGTAAAACCCTCTCTAAGTCGTCGGGATGGGTGAGAGATTTCCAGGTGTCAAAAGAGCCGCTAAAGTCATCGGGTTGATAGCCAAGCATGGTGTAGTAGCGACGGCTAAAAAAGCAGTGGTTGTTGTTGACATCCCATTCCCACACGCCATGTTTGACGGCATCGAGAGCCATTTCCAGTCGTTGTTGGCTATGGTCTCGCTCAGCTTGGGCCAGTTTTCGCTCGGTAATGTCGTTGAGAATCCCGGAGAGACCGATAAAGGTGCTTTGAGAATTTTCCATGGCAATGACATCAATTTCTAGCCAGCAAACTTCTCCATTTTTCTTGTGAAATTGAAGTTCAGTTTTAAGTCGTTTATTGCCCCATTCTGTCTCTTTTTTTTGTCTAAATTTTCTGAATTTTCCGTGAATAGTAGAACGACTTTTGGGATGAATATACGTCCAAAAGGGTTGACCAAGACTCTCGGCTACGGAAAATCCAGTAATGGTTTCCCAGGCAGCATTGAGAAAGATCCAAGTGCCATTTTCGTCAACCTGAAAGATGATTTCTCTGAGACTTTCTAGCAGACTCTGTAGTTGCTCTCGACTGTTCCGTAAGGCCGTTTCCATATCCTGTCGCTCTTTGGCCAGAGCGATGGAACGGGAGACGGATTGTAGGAGGGTGATTTCTAGGTCACTCCAGGGACAAGTGCGATCGCAGCGATCAAAGCCAATAAAGCCGAATAAATGGGTGTTGCGGTTCAGACAAATTGGCACAAGAGCGATGGATAAGATCCCTTGGGAGTCCAGAATGGAGCGTTCAGGATAGGAGAGGTCGGCAACATTCCCGCTATAACACTGACCGGCTTGAAAGCAGCTCAAAATAGTTGGGGTGGTTTCGAGGGGAAAATTTTGTAAGTTGGGATCATCGAGATGGGAGATCACCCCTTCGGCACACCATTCGGCGACTTGACTGACTCGGAGTGTCCCCTGTTCTGGAGCATGGGTATGGAAGATATAGACGCGACTGGCGGTGGCGATGCGTCCAAGAATGGCAAGAATGGTGTCATAGTCAGGGATAGAGGTCGCGATGAGATGTCGTTGAATTTCGACGATGCCGCTGAGATAGCGATCGCGTTGGGCCAGTTCTTGGGTGCGTTGCTGCACTCGGGATTCTAAGTCTTCGTTGAGTTCCCGTAGGGCGGTTTCGGCTTTACATCGCTCTTGCAGTTGGGATTGAACTTGTTGGTAGAGTTGGGCTTGTTGGATGGCGATGGCCAGTTGCAGGGCGATATCCTGTAACAGTTGGATTTCGTTGGCATCCCAGGGATGAGGTTCGCGACAATGGTGGGCAATGAGGAGTCCCCAGAGTTCAGTGTTTGGGGCTGGGCGTCCGGGCCTCTCCTCCCGTAAGAGAATGGGAACTACCAGGTTCGCTTTGACCTTTAACTCCCTCAACATGGCCTGATAGCAGGGGTCGAGGTTAGTCCGATTCTCGATGTCGCTGGTCAGGGTGTGATAGCCCTGGAGATAGACATTTTGATAGACGTCACCAAAGCAGTTGTCCTCAAATGAGCGGTGAAGGATTCCTTCAACCCCTGAGGCGGTGGCTTCGGCGGTAATGATGCCCCTGGTGGCGTCGGTAAATTGATAGACGATGAGGCGATCGCAATGGAGGAGTTGCTGGATTTCGGTGACGGTGGTGTCCAGGATGCGATCGAGGTTGAGGGACTGTCGAATTTTTTGGGCGGTTTGGTTGATGAGTTGTTCGGATTTGGCTTGATGGCGGAGTTGGGTTTCGGTGTGTTTCCTGGCGGTTATGTCTCGGGCGATGCCGAAAAAGGATTTGATTTCTCTGTCGCTGTTAAATTCGGGAAACAGACGGGTTTGAAACCAGTAGGGACCATCGAGAGTGGGGAAGGGGGACTCGATAATCACTTCTTGGTGTGTTAGGAGAATCTGCTTGAAGCTATTTTGCCAATGTTTGATCACTTGTGGA
>NZ_JAWOCL010000074.1:0-25376 GCF_046483825.1 Sodalinema sp. | reverse complement strand
CGCCCAACCCATCAGCATTACAGAATTTGCGCGAGACCCCCCAAACCGCAAAATCCCCGAACCCCAGCCCCCATCAGCCATACCGCCCATTTTCACCACTCCCTCACTCATACAACTACCCTCTCGCGCAAATTGCAACATTCCTTAACAGATTCAGACCCCTAACCCCATCCATATATATATAGATAGGCCGACCATCACTCAGCCCCCCCCAGTCTAACGATTCCTTGTTCCCCATCCTCGGAAATATGGCAAGATTAGATGAATTTCCGTCAGGGAGGGAACCTGTATGTCAACCGCTCACATTATCGGATTAGGAAAATCGGGACTGGCGGCGGCCCGGTTGCTGAAGCACAACGGTTGGCAAGTTACCGTCAGCGATCGCGGCAGCAGCGACTCCCTCCACCACCAACAACAACTTCTCGCCCAAGATAACATCCCCGTCTCCCTAGGCCATGTCTTCGACCCCGAAACCGCCCAACATCTGGACCTATTAGTCATCAGCCCCGGCGTTCCCTGGGATTTGCCCAACCTCCAACAGGCCCGAAGCCTAGGAATCGAAACCATTGGCGAAATGGAACTCGCCTGGCGACATCTGCAAACCTGTCCCTGGTTAGGAATCACCGGAACCAACGGTAAAACCACCACCACCGCCCTAGCCGCCGCCATCTTCGGTGGGGCTGGACTCAAGGCCCCCGCCTGTGGCAACATCGGCAATGCCGCCTGTGAACTGGCCCTAACCGCCACCCAGCAAGACACCCCTTTAGATTGGGTGGTCGCCGAAATCAGTAGCTATCAAATCGAGTCATCCAGTACCCTCACCCCTCGAATTGGGATTTGGACCACCTTCACCCCAGACCATCTCAACCGCCACAAAACCCTGGACAATTACTACCACATCAAAGCCAAACTCCTGCAATCCTCAGACTTGCAAATTTTTAACGGCGATGACCCCTATTTACGAAACCATCGAGATCACTGGCCTAACGCCCATTGGACCAGCATCGAGAATGACCCCAGTTTAAGCCCCTTCGCCGCCATTGATGGAGATTGGGTCGTGGTCGATGGGGCAAAAATCGTCTCCATCAAAGCTTTACAAATGCCCGGCCGTCATAACCAACAAAATCTCTTGCTGGCTGTAGCGGCGGCCCGATTGGCGGGAATTGAACCCGAGGCGATCGCCCAAGCCATTTCCCAATTTCGCGGCGTTCCCCACCGCCTAGAAGTCATCGGCACTTGGCAAGATATTCGCTTTATCAATGATAGTAAAGCCACCAACTATGATGCCGCCCTCGTGGGGTTAACCTCCGTTCGTAATCCCGTCATTCTCATTGCAGGAGGCGATCCCAAAGACGGCGATGCAACCACCTGGCTAGAGGCGATTCAACGCCAAGCGGCCTTTGTTTTGCTGATTGGCGATGCAGCGGAATCCTTCGCCCAGATGCTAGATGAAGTCGGCTATTCTGACTATAAAATTGTCGAAACTTTAGAGGCAGCGGTGGACGTTTCGCGAGAGTTGGCCCAGAAATATCAGGCGAAAACGGTCTTGTTATCTCCGGCTTGTGCCAGTTTTGACCAGTTTCCTAATTTTGAGGTTCGCGGTCAGGTATTTCGAGAGTTATGTGAACGTTTCTTGTAAGTTTGGGCGTTCCTAGACGGAGGATTGATGAAATGGGAGAGATTGCGTTTGATGCTAGTAGTTTTCACTGGAGTCGTTCCGATGGCTTAAATCGCTATATCGGAGAGTTGTTAGACGACTACCGCGACGGCGATCGCTTCTGTTTTTATACCACCGATTCAACCCGAGTCGGGACGAATGCTTCTCAGTTTCAAGTTCTCCGTCCTCCAACCCTCTATCGTAATGATTTCAAAAATAATCTAAGGCGCTTACTTTGGCATCAAATTGGTTTGCCTTTATCAATTTTAAAGCGAAAACACCGATTATTTTATTCTCCTGTATTTGAAGGAATGTTAGTTCCTATTTGCCCACAAATTATCACTATTCATGATATTTTGCCGATTCGCTTTCCTGATGTATATCCTCGCATTAAATACTATTTTCAATTTATTTTGCCGCAACTCATTCGCGCTTCTGATGCCATTATTACCACGTCAAACTACACCAAACAAGAGATTTTAGACCATTATGATTGCCACAATACCCCAATTCATGTCGTCTATCAAGGCTATCGAGAGGATATTTTTAACCTCAATTCTGATGACCTAAAAGATTCCATTTCCTCTCCTAAAACTCCCTTTATTTTATGTGTCGGAGAAACGCGACCCTATAAAAACCTACGTCGCCTCATTGAAGCCTTTAGCCGAGCCAATTGTCCTAACCTAGAATTGCGGATTGTGGGAAACCTCAATAAATGCGATCGCCCCCTCTTAGACTACCCCAAACAACTCGGCTGTCACGAACGAGTCAAGTTTCTTGGATTTGTCCCCGATGACGCCTTAGCCGACTTATATCGCCGGGCGATCGCCTTCGCCTTTCCCTCTCTCTACGAGGGATTCGGGATTCCGCCCCTCGAAGCCATGGCCTGTGGTTGTCCCGTATTAGCCAGCAATCAAACCGCCATTCCCGAAGTCTGCGGCGAGGCGGCGTTCTATGTGAATCCCTATGACATCGACGACATCGCCCAGGGAATTGTGCAACTGGTGAATAATCCTCAATTGCGACAACAATTACGACAACGAGGACAACACCAGGTAAAATCATTTCGCGCTCACCCAATGGGCGATCGCATCCTCAAAATCCTCGACCATTACCTACCCCCAAATCGAGCCAATGGTACTGATTAACCTCGCCTTTTTAATGGAGAAGCCCACCGGAATCAGTACCTACGCCCTGAATCTGATTCCTCAGTTGCGATCGCTCGATCCCATCCTCCTCACCCCTCAACCCAAACTGGGATTTCGCCATCATCCCATCCCCAGAGGACTCACCCCAGAACAAGGCTTAATCGGGCATCTCAAACGTCTCCTCTGGACCCAATTCGCCCTACCGCGACTCTATCGAGACTTCGACGGCGATCTTCTCTTCTCACCCCTTCCCGAAGCCCCCCTCGGCTGGACTGGCCGCTATGTGGTCACCGTCTATGATGCCATTCCCCTGCGTTTTCCCAAACCGGCCTCCCCCATGACCCTCTATCATCGCCTCTACGTTCCCCAAGTCTTACACCAGGCCCAACATCTCCTCTGTATCTCCCAATCCACCGCCGACGATGCGATGGCCTTTTACGGCGTTCCCGCCGCCAAAATCACCGTCACCCCCCTGGCTTACGATCGCCATCGCTATCGCCATCTCAACCTTCCCCGTCGCAATTACTTCCTCTATTTGGGCCGACATGATCCCTACAAAAACCTGCAACGGGCCATCGCCGCCTTCGCCCAACTTCCCCCCTCCCTCGACTGTGAATTTTGGATTGGCGGGTCCTTTGACCGCCGTTACACCCCCAACCTACAGCAACAGGTGCAAGAGTTGCAGTTAGGCGATCGCGTCAAATTCCTCGATTACATCAACGCCAACGACTTACCCATCCTCCTCAACCAAGCCTTAGCCCTCGTCTTTCCCTCCCTCTGGGAAGGTTTCGGCTTACCCATTCTAGAAGCCATGGCCTGCGGTTGTCCCGTCCTGGCCTCAAACGTCGCCTCCATTCCCGAAGTCACCGCAGACGCGGCCCTACTCGTCGATCCTTACGATTTACAACAATTAACCGATGGGATGGCCATCCTAGCGAAACAAGATGATGTGCGATCGCATCTTCAACAACGGGGCCGCGATCGCGTTCACCACTTTAGCTGGGAAAAAACAGGACAACTCAGTTGCGGCATCTTGCATCAACTGTCTTGTTCTGGCAACCCCTAAGACACAATTGTTCACGGCCGGACATGGTATCCTCCAGGTGTATGTCAGGTCGAGCGTATCTCGGGTCTTTGGGCGGTTGAACCTTACCCGCAAACTTGGGGACGCATCAACCTGTGAGTGTGATTTGTGTGGAGTGATTCGGAAATATGGTTATGTCGCCTTTAGTTCGCCAACCCTCAACCTCCTTGGCGGAGATATCCCCCTTTGCAACGTCTCCCCTGAACCTACCCCCCTCGAAGCTATTTGGAACCGATGGGATTCGCGGTCATGTGGGAGACCTTCTCAACGCCCCCCTGGCCTTGCAAGTGGGCTTCTGGGCTGGCCAGGTGTTCAAAGACTGTCAGGGAGGGGGTGCGATCGCCCTGGGGCAAGATTCCCGCAACTCCAGTAGTATGTTAGCCATGGCCCTGTCAGCGGGACTCACCGCCGCCGGGTTAGAGGTTTGGGACCTGGGATTATGTCCCACCCCCTGCGTCGCCTATCTGGCCGCCACTTCCGAGGCCATTGGTGGGGTGATGATTTCGGCTAGCCATAACCCCCCGGCTGATAATGGGATTAAATTCTTCGGGCCAACCGGGGCCAAACTTCCCTCAGACATTCAACAACGCATCGAAGCCGGGATTCGCGGCCAACTCACCCTCAGCGAGAGTAACGCCAGTTGGGGTCGTCATTACCATCGCCCCGAGTTAGTTAGAGACTATCTCAACGCCGTTCAAACTCCCCTGGGACTGGATTTACAGGGAATGAAAGTCGTCTTAGACTTAGCCTGGGGGGCCGCCAGTCACGTCGCCCCGCAAGCTTTCGCCGCCTTGGGGGCTGAGGTGATTTGTTTACATGATCGCCCCGACGGCGATCGTATCAACGTCAACTGTGGTTCAACCCATCTCGATCCCCTACGGGCGGCGGTATTAAGCCATAATGCCTGTTTAGGATTTGCCTTTGATGGCGATGCCGATCGCGTCTTAGCGGTTGACGGCCAAGGACGGGCCATTGACGGCGATTATATCCTCTATCTCTGGGGTCAGGCCTTGCGGCAAACGGGACAACTCCCCGATAATCTGATTGTCTCGACGGTGATGGCTAATTTAGGCTTTGAACGGGCCTGGGAAGCCCAAGGAGGCCAACTACTGCGAACCTCCGTTGGCGATCAATATGTTCACGCGGAGATGCAACGAACGGGATCGACTCTCGGCGGCGAACAGTCGGGCCATGTCATTTGTAGTCATTACGGTGTTAGCGGTGATGGCTTGTTGACAGCGTTGCATTTGGCGGCGTTAGTCAAACGCAGTGGAAGCGGTTTATCGGAATTAGTCAACGAGAGTTTCCAAACCTATCCCCAGGTGTTGCAGAATGTGCGCGTCGAGGATCGGGAGTTGCGGTTAAACTGGCAACAGTGTGATCCGCTTCAGCAGGCGATCGCCACCGCTGAAACCGCCATGGGAGATCAAGGCCGTGTCTTGGTTCGGGCCTCGGGAACGGAACCCGTGATTCGCGTGATGGTGGAAGCCGCCACGTCTGAGTTAGTCCATCATTGGACTGATAATCTGGTGTTAGCGGTTCGTCAACATCTTTTGAGTTAAGCAAACTGCAAACGACCTGAGTACCAGAAACCGGGTTTCTTGGAGAAACTCGGTTTCTTAACTGCATCCTGCACCCCTAGCGATCGGAAAATCATCCCCCGGATGGGTTCCTTTGGCAAAATTCAAAGTTTATACTTGAATCATCCATCATGCCAGCCAGAGATATCTATCATGAACAGGTCAAAACTGCATTGATTCGGGAGGGTTGGACAATTACCGATGACCCCTATGTATTAAGTTTTGGACGTAGCAACCTATTTGTTGATTTAGGGGCTTCTAAATTAGTCTCTGCCGAAAAAGGAAATCAGAAGATTGCCGTAGAAGTCAAAAGTTTTATCGGAAAATCGAAAATCAATGACTTAGAAAATGCCCTAGGTCAATATACATTGTATTATGATATCCTAAAAAGGACTGAGCCAGAACGTCAGTTGTATTTAGCGATTACAGACGATGCGTTTGATGATGTTTTTAAAGAACCAATTGGCGAGGTTTTACTAGAAAATAAACGTCTAAATTTGATTGTCGTTGACCGACGAACAGGAGAGATTCGTCAATGGATAGCCTAGAATATCACCGGATTATCACTGAAATCTTGCAGGAGTACGCCAAAATCCCCTATGCTCATCGTAGCCTAGAGCGAAGGCTGATTATTGGCGAAGATCATAAAAGTTATGCCTTGTTTACCGTTGGACAACTCAATAATAAACAAGTTCATGGCTGTGTTCTTCATTTAGAAATTATCGGCGATAAGGTGTGGATTCACCAAGATGGCTTAGAAGATGGAATCGCCGATGAGTTACTGAACGCGGGTATCCCGCAAGAGAAGATTGTTTTAGGGTTCCACCACCCTGATCTTCGACCTTATACGGGGTTTGCGATCGGTTAGGATGGTAAAGTCCCTAACCATCGGGAAATTGCCAACAGGCGATGCGTTCAATCCGAGAACTTCCACAGCGACAGGGTTGGGGTTCCGAAGCCACCCATTCATAACCGCAATCTTGGCAATGATGGAACAGATTGTTACGGTTAGCCCTCTCGATTTTGGCTTTCCAACTTTCGATATCTTGGGGATTGGGATTTTGAGACATCATAATAGATTAAAACAACAAACGCTAGTAGGGGCGGGTCATCCCCTCCTGGGAGGGGCTAGGGGTGGGTTCCCCTCCAATTTGGTATCCAATGCAACTCACAACGGCTGATTCTGGAAATTTGGATCTTCCTTGTCCAATTGACGGGCTTTCCACCTCAACACCCCCCAGGCGAAATCGAGGAGTTTAAGCTGACGAAACACCCGATGAGGGTCCGACAAATGAGTTTCTGGTAACTGCTGTCCCATCGCTTTAAACACCAGTCCCAGGGGAACATCAATCTCATCCTGAAGCTGAAGACAGCGGGCAAATCGAGGTCCAAATGCCGCAATCAGAGACCCCACCCCGCCTCGGGCCTGTCCCCAACCTAGATAGGCTAATCCCTTATAATCAGCAAGAAACGAACCGCCATAACATTGAACCGTCGCCCCGCGCACTCGTTGCAATTCTTCGGGTAAAAAGGGATAGGCAACATGATAGCCCGTCGCACAAACAATTAAGTCAAACTCCTCCCGGCTGCCATCAACAAACTCGACAAATTGACCGTCAAGTTTGCTAACCTCTGGCTTAGGCAAGATGCGACCATGTTTGATATAATAAGGAACTTCGTTATTTAGAGTTGGGTGTTTGTCAAAAATACGATGATTCGGTTTGGGTAAGCCATATCGCTCATGTTTGCCAAAGGTTAGGCGAATAATGGTATAGGCTAACCCCCGCTGAAACCATTGCGGCATCCAACCGCGAATTAAGTCCACAATGGGAAATCCGGCGAAGCTTTTAGGGATAAACCAGACGGATTCGCGCAAACTCAAGACGCTTTTTTCGGCAACTCGGGCGGCTTCGGCGGCGATGTCACAACCAGAGTTGCCACCGCCAATGACTAAGACTCGTTTTCCTCGTAAAATATCGGGTGTTTTGTAGTCTTTGGAATGGATAATGTCCCCGGCAAAGGTTCCCTTAAAGTCTGGAAACCGTTTACACCAGTGATGTCCGTTACAGAGGATAACTCCTTTATAAATGCGTTGTTCGCCGTTGGCAAAGGTAATTTCCCAAAGGTTATCTGCAATGGGGCGAACTAGATTAACTCGGCGTTCGAGTTCAATCTGGGGGCGCAGTTGAAAGTGATCGGCAAAGCTGTTTAAATAGGCTAAGAGTTGTTGGGCGCTGGGGAAATCGGGGTAATCTGAGGGCATGGGAAAGTGAGTGAATTGCGTCACTTTCTTTGATGAGATAATATGGGCGCTTTCATAAACGCCGTGATACCAATTCCCGCCAATATCGTCGCTGGCATCCACTTGATCATAGGGGATTTTAGCATCTTTTAAGGCTTGGGCAATTCCTAATCCAACAAATCCCGCCCCGATAATTAGTTGTTTGTGGCGAGTGTCGGTGGGAGTGGAGGTTTTGGGTTGAGTTGCGGTGTGAAGCATAGATTGGAGGGAACAGGGAACAGGGAACAGGGAACAGGGAACAGGGATAACCCACCCCTAACCCCTCCCAGGAGGGGATGGCAAGAGGCAAGAGATAAAGGGGTTAGGGTTTTGCGTTTTGTTTGGGTTTGAAGTAGTCCACGCCCCAGGTTATAATGGGTGGGAAATAGCGTTTTATTTGGTGGAAAACTTGGGCTTTTCTATCGGGGAAGACGTGGAGTTTGTCTTGGGCGATCGCCCGAATCACCGCCTCAATGACTCGCTCAGGATCGGTGGCATCTTTATCAGAAATTCCTGTGGTCTCTTGCGCTAAACTCCCATATTTTTCAGCTTGTAACAGGGGGGTACGACTAAAATAGGGATAGACGGCTGTTACTTTAACATTGTAGGGTTTAACCTCGTTAAATAGCCCTTCACTAAAGCCGCGCAAGCCGAATTTACTACTGGCATAATGGGCCATCCCCGCCACAGCAATCCAACCGGCTAAGGAGGAGATATTAACGATATGGCCTTGACGACGCTGAATCATATCAGCCACAAACAGGGTACTTAAGCGCATGGGGGCTAACAAATTGACTTGCATTAACCGTTCCCATTTATCCGTGGGAACTTCATCCATGCGTCCGTATAAGCCAATCCCGGCATTGTTAATTAAAATATCAACAGGAACGCCCAAGGCGTTAACCGCATCGTAGAGGGATTGCGATCCAGCGGGTTCAGATAAATCGACCCCCAAACAGGCTAAAACCTTGCCCGTTTTAACCTCTTGTTGAATCGCCTCCGCTTGTTGGCGTAACCTGGCTTCGTCCAAGTCAGCCAGAATTAACTGTCCCCCAGCCTTTAATAATTTGCGGGTAAACTGTTGACCAAATCCACCCGCCGCCCCGGTTAGAACGATCGCAGCGTCTTTAAATTGAGTCATCTTGCAACAACATTAGATTAGCAACACAGCCAAATTTGGCACTATCAAGCGTTAGGTTTTCGGGGCTTGTAACGCTCCCCACAGTAACAGCGGCCAGGGGATAATTAAGTCTGGAATGAGTGTATCACGGTCTCTCAGGGCGGGGAACTGAGCGCCGAGGAGAAAGCGCAGCGATCGCAAGGAGGCGGGACGATTGCCAGCTTGGTCTACCAGTTTATAGCGTCGGGCCAGTTCGGCGACAATCTGCACTTTACCACTGTAGCGGAGAACCTTGGCATCGGCGGCTAGGGCGGCGATCGCCCGGCCAGTGAGTAAGGGGGTTTCCCAATTGTAGCGATCGCGCATCAGCGTCCGTTGCGGGTCCAATTCTCCCTCAGCCGAGGTATTATCCGCAAAACGGGCGATTTGTTCCGTTCCCACAATTCCCGGCCAAATCGCAATCGAGGCGATATTATCCGGCTTTAACTCCACAGCCATGTCGGCGGCTAGGCGATCGCAGGCGGACTTCCCGGCCCCATAGGCGGCCCCGAAAAGATAGGATAGTCCCCCCCAGGAGGAAATGGTACAAATCAGCCCTCGCTGGCGGCGGTTCATCAGACGGGCCGCAAAAATGCTGCTGACGTAGTGACTGCGTAACCCCACTTGGTTCACCGCATCCCAGAGTTGCGGCCCCTGTTTCCAGAAGGGATCGCCGTAAGCATCGGCGATGGCTTGTACCCCCGCGAACACGTTGTTAACCAAGAGATCCAGTTGGCCTTCTTGTTCGCTGTCAATGCGATCGAACAGCGATCGCACCTGTTCATCATCACTGTGATCCACTTGAACCGGAACGCAGACACCGCCAGCTTCTTCCACCGCCGCTTGAGTGTCGAGTAAGGTTCCGCCAATCTCGCGATCTTCGAGATTTGAGCGATCGTAACTACGGCCGGTAATATACACCGTCGCCCCCGCTTCCCCCAAGCCGACAGCGATACCTTTTCCTAAGCCCCGTGTTGCCCCAGTGACCAAAGCCACTTTACCCTGAAGATGTTGCACCATAATGCCCGTATTTCCTTAAATTTGCGATAAAGTTGCGATGACTCTAATGTCCCTTGTACCGTGGCTTCTAGCGATTCTCAGCGGTTTAGGACTGTTGTTGAGTCTGGCGATTGTGTTACCGGCCCCCACCATGTTGATCTTGGTGTTTACGGTTGTCACCCCCGAGATTTCGCCCTGGCTGGTAGGCGTTCACGCGATCGCCCTGTTGCTGTTGGCCCGTTTGTCTCTCACGGGGGGCGTTGCGATCGCCATCCTTGTCTGTAGTCTACTGGGTTTAAGCCTCAGCCTGCTACCCCTGCTGCAAGTTCCCGCCACCGTGGCCCGGTTCAACGCCGAGATGGAACGAGGATTAGGGTCAGCGTATCTCAAAACCGTCCCTGAACCCAGTCGCCAGGCCATGCGTCGCCAACCGTTGCAGCTACTGGATGTCTTTCGCGGGATTCCTCTCCCACCGGTTCGCATTCAACGAGGGATTCCCTTCGCCGAACCCGATGACGTACCTCTGAAACTCAATCTCTATCGGCCGGAAGCGGTGGGGCAATATCCCACGGTTATCATTATCTATGGTGGGGCCTGGCGACAGGGAACCCCGAATAATGATGAATGGTTTAGCCGCTATCTCGCCAGTCGCGGCTATACGGTGGTCGCCATTGATTACCGCCACGCACCTGAGTATCAATTTCCGGCCCAATTGGAGGATGTTAAAACGGCGATTGGCGTTATCTGCGATCGCGCGCAAGAATTCGAGGTGGATGGCGATCGCATCGCGTTGATGGGGCGATCGTCCGGCGGACATTTAGCCATGTTAGCCGCTTATGACCCCGATTCAATTCCCATTCGCGGGCTAATTAACTACTACGCCCCCGTAAATTTAACCAACGGTTATTACGATTTACCCAATCCCGATCCCTTGGGAATCCAAAACATCTTACGAGACTTCCTCGGTGGTACGCCCGAAGAACTCCCAGACTTGTACGATCGCGCCTCCCCCTGGCATCTCGTCGCCCCCAATTTACCGCCATCTCTCCTTATATATGGTCAACGAGATCATTTAGTTCAAGCCAAATTCGGACGTAAACTCCAAGAGAAATTATTAACCTTTGACAATCGTTCAATCTTCCTAGAAATTCCCTGGGCAGAACACGCCTTTGATGCCGTCCATTTTGGCATTAGCAATCAAATCGCCCTCTATTACACCGAACGTTTCCTAGCCCATACCCTATAAGAAACCGAGTTTCTCCAAGAAACCCGGTTTCTGGTATTCGACCCCAGTTCACCCAGAATAAGAAACCGAGTTTCTCCAAGAAACCCGGTTTCTGGTATTCGACCCAAGTTCACCCAGAATAAGAAACCAAGTTTCTCCAATAAACCCGGTTTCTGGTATTCGACCCCCCAACCCAGCAAATAGATGCCATATTTTGATAAGCTAGTCCTAGTGGAAGGACGCACACTTGCGGTTCGCCCCGACAGACCCCGATTCTGGATGAACCTTGTCTAAACGCCGCAACCGCCAACTCGATCAGCCCCCCCTCAAAATGCCGCAAAAATCCCCAAAAACGCGGTTTTTTAATGTTCTTGCCAATACCCCCAAACTGGTCAAATTGGTTTGGCAAGCTGAACCCGGCTATCTGCTTCTTTCAGTCGTTATCACCCTAATTCGCGGCTTAATTCCCGTTACCGAACTCTATATCACCAAACTGGTCGTCGATGAAGTTGTCGCCAATATCGGGCAACTCGAAGCCGCTGGCTTAACCATTTTAGGATTAGTCGCCCTACGATTTGCCATTAGTTTCCTATCAGAAGTTGCCAACCAAGTCAATAGTTATAGCCTACAAGTTCTTAAAGATCGCTTTTCAATTCACGCCAACGGGGTTCTCATTCAGCAAGCCATTCGTCTGGATTTATCCCATTACGAATTACCTGAATTTCATGATACCCTCAGCCGCGCCCAACAAAGCGGAAGTGACTATCCTGTTCGCATTTTAGGAACCTTAACTGGGTTACTGGGGCAATTGGTGAGTTTCTTCAGTTCTATTGCCCTCTTGTTGCGATTTAGCCCCTGGGTGATGCTGTTATTATTGGCGACCTCAGTTCCTGCACTTTGGGCCAGTGTTAAGTATTCTGGGCGGCGATTTTGGCTGTCGCGATCGCAAACTCAAGCCGGCCGACGCGCCGATTACCTACAACGAGTCTTAACCCAAAACGCCTTCGCCAAAGAAGTCCGTTTATTTCGCCTAGGAGACTATCTCCTGCAACAATGGATGGACATTCGTCGCCGCTTCAACAACGAATCGGCTTTCCTGGCCCGCCGCTTTGCTACAGTCCGGGGATTAGCGGGAACCGTTGCCAACTTAGGCTACTATAGCGCCTATGGTTGGACGATTGTGCGGGCGGTTCAGGGAACCATTAGCATCGGAGATTTTACCATGTATTCTGGGGCGTTTGCCCAAGCCCAAAGTGTCTTACAACAGATTTTACAAAGTATCGCCCAAACCTATGAATATAACCTTTATGTCTCCCAATATTTTGAGTTTTTAGACTTAGCCCCGAAAGTTGTAGAACCCCCCGAACCGAAACCCTTTCCTAACCCCATTTGTCAGGGATTAGAATTACGCAACGTCAGTTTTACCTATCCGGGGGCCAGCGAACCCACCCTGGAAAACCTCAATTTAACCGTCAAACCCGGAGAAAGTATCGCCCTGGTGGGGGTGAATGGGGCGGGAAAAACCACCTTATTGAAGCTGGTGACGCGACTGTATGATCCCAGTGAGGGAGAAATTACCGTCGATGGCGTTCCCCTCTCGGAAATCGCCTTGCAGGAGTTACGCCGGAACATTGGTGTGATTTTCCAGGATTTCGCCCGTTATAGTCTCACCGCCCAGGATAATATCGGCTTTGGGGACTTGTCGCGGCGGGATGATCTCGGCCAAATTGATGCGGCGGCGGCGGCTGGGGGGGCGACGGAGGTGATTGAGGGGTTAGATCAAGGCTATGAGACGATTTTGGGGAAAATCTTTGCCGGGGGAACCGATTTATCGGGGGGACAATGGCAGAAAATTGGTATGGCCCGGGCCTTTATGAGTTCGGCGCCGATCTTGATTTTGGATGAACCGACGGCGGCGTTGGATGCGATCGCCGAGTCGGAGTTATTTAGTCGCTTCCGTCGCCTCACAGAAGGACGGATGACGTTTTTTGTCAGTCACCGCTTTTCGACGGTTCGCATGGCCGATCGCATTGTGGTTCTAGAAAACCATCGTATTATTGAAATCGGCTCTCATGCGCAACTGTTAGAGAAACGCGGCCTCTACGCCAAAATGTTTCACCTACAAGCATCCAGTTATCTCAACGAGTAACCCCTAACCGGGGCGCACAACCACCACCCCAAAGGCTTCAGGATTGAGATATTTCTGGGCCGCCTCCCGTAAATCCTCGCGGCTGAGCGATCGCACCGCCTCGGGATAGGCGATCGCCGGGTCCACATCTCCCACCAGCGCCTGAAAATAGCCATATAAATTGGCGCGATCGCTGGGCCGTTCACTCCCAAACACAAAGCGATTGGCCACTTGCTTACGAATCCGTTCCATCTCCAACTCAGACACCAACTCATCCTGTAAACGGCGTACCTCCTGCAAAATTGCCGTTTCCACCGTCTCTAAATGGTCCTCAGGTAAGTGCGCCCCCACCTGAAACAGGCCTTGTAGGCGATAACTGAGGTTTCCCGCCCCCACCCGAGACACCAGCCCTTGTTCCTCCCGCAACTGGCGCACCAAACGCCCAGTCCGTCCCTGGCCTAAAATACTGGCCAACACATCCAACGCATAGGTTTCTTGCAACTGCGCCAATCCCGGAACTCGCCACAAGACACTCAAGCGGGCCTGCTGCAAGCTGCGATCGCGATAATCCCGGCGCACCACCTCCGCAAACCCCAACTCCGGCGCGGGGAAGGACCGAGGCGGTAACGGACAGGCGATCGCCAAATCATCATCAGACACCTGCGCGAAGGAGTCCGCCACCGTCGCCACCAACTCCTCCACCGGCAGATTTCCCACCGCCACCGCTGTCAGGGATTCGGGGCGATACCAGGTGCGGTGAAAGTCGCGCATTTGCTGAGGTTGTAGCCCCGAGACAATCTCCGTCGATCCCAACACCGGGCGACGATAGGGAAGTTCAGCAAAGGCCAACTCAATGGCCCGTTGATAGTTCCGTCGCTGCGGATTGTCATCAGAACGGCGGATTTCTTCTAACACCACCTGACGTTCTCGCTGAAACGCCTCTTCCGCAATTTGCGGGTTCAACACCACATCGAGTTGCAGGGGGGTTAACGCCGCGAAATCCTGGGGCGCACAGGTGAGATAAAACTGAGTATAATCCTGACTGGTGGCGGCGTTGGTCACCGCGCCTCGGGCTTCGATGCGGCGCTCGAACTCGCCTAATTTGAGGCGATCGCTGCCCTTGAAAATCATATGTTCGAGAAAGTGAGCCGTACCCACCATGGCATCCGCTTCGATGGCTGAGCCGACATTGAACCAAAGACTGAGATTCACCGCCTCAACCGGAACCTGCTCGGCAATCACCGTTAAACCGTTGGCGAACTTACGAATCGTTGGTGTGTTGAGGGCAACATGAGGAAAGCGATTGAGGAGAGTAGAAGTCATGGGCGCTTGAAGTGAACAATCGACCAAACGTCGATACAGCGAGAGTCTGCACCACAAAATCACAAACCCTCCTCTCCAGTTTAAGTTATTTTAAGTGTTAAGAAAGGTAAACTTAAATAAGAATTTCCCTCAACTCTCCCAATCCCATGACCAACTCGCCCAAACCCCCAAAGATTATCGTCATCGGTGCGGGCATCGGTGGACTCACTGCCGCCGCCCTCTTAGCACATCGCGGTTATTCTGTCAAGGTTTATGACCAAGCGATTGTCCCTGGGGGCTGTGCCTCGACCTTTAAACGACGCGGCTTCATCTTTGACGTTGGCGCGACCCAAGTGGCGGGTCTCGAACCGGGCGGCATTCACCATCGCATCTTCGAGGAATTAGAGATTCCCTTACCGTCAGCCTCTCCCTGCGATCCCGCCTGTGCCGTCTATCTCCCCGGAGAAACCGAACCCATCAACGTTTGGCGAGATCCCCTCCGTTGGCGCGAAGAACAACGGCGACAGTTTCCCGGTAGTGACCCCTTCTGGCAACTGATGCGAACCCTATTTCGGGCGAGTTGGGCCTTTCAGGGACGAGATCCCGTCCTACCGCCCCGCAATTTGTGGGATCTCAGCCGCCTGGTGGGGGCGGTACGGCCAGGAACTCTGGTGACGGTTCCCTTTACCTTTTGGACCGTGGGCGATGCTCTGCGCTGGTTTGGCCTCGACGGCGATCGCCGCCTCCGCACCTTCCTCGACCTGCAACTGAAACTGTACTCCCAAGTCGAGGCTGAAGACACGGCCCTTCTCTACGCCGCCACGGCCCTAGGCGTGTCTCAGGACCCCCAGGGACTCTATCACCTAGAGGGTAGTATGCAGGTGTTGAGCGATCGCCTACAACAGTCCTTAGCGCGAGATGGCGGAACGCTCCAGATGGGCCATCGCGTCGAAGCCATCCACAACCCCAACAACAGCCCAAATCACCCAGTCACCGGCGTAACAGTCCGCAACCTAAAAACCGAGGCCACCTGGACCGACTCCGCCGATCTCATCGTCGCCAACGTCACTGTCCAAAACCTCGTCCAACTCCTGGACCATCCCCCCTCCGGTTATCACCGCCGCGTTGACAAACTCCCCCCCGCCTCCGGGGCCTTCGTCATCTATCTCGGCGTCGATGCGGCGGCCATTCCCGCCGACTGTCCCCCCCATCTGCAATTCTTCTACGACGGCGAGGGAGAGATTGCCGAAAATAACTCTCTGTTCGTCTCCGTCAGTCGTCCCGGCGATGGCCGCGCCTCCGAGGGACAAGCTACCCTCATCGCCTCCTCCTTCACCGATGTCCGGCAATGGTGGACCTGTGACGATTACGACCAGCTTAAAGACCACTATACCCAGGCGGCGATCGCCCGTCTCAACGGCTACTTCGACCTCTCCCCCCAGCATCTGATTCACATCGAAGCCGCCACCCCCCGCAGCTTCGCCCACTTTACCGCACGCGAGGCCGGCGTCGTCGGCGGCCTGGGCCAGCGTCTCTCCACCTTTGGCCCCTTCGGCTTTGCCAATCGGACCCCCATCTCTAACCTCTGGCTGGTGGGAGATTGCACCCATCCCGGCGAAGGAACCGCTGGCGTTAGCTACTCCGCCTATACCGTCGTGCGGCAAATTGACGCCAAATTTGGCTAAGCATTTCAGAATCGGCAAAGGTCGGTAAGATACTACAATGCAATTTACTTTCATTCGCTCCCGTCCATGACTGTTGCGCGAACTATCTGTTTAGGCTTTCTCGGGGTGATCAGCGTGGGAACGCTGCTGTTGATGTTACCGGTTTCCTTGGCTGATGGCAGTTGGAACTCATTCGTAACCGCCCTGTTTACCGCCACCTCGGCCACCTGTGTCACCGGCTTAATTGTCGTGGATACTGGCAGTTATTACTCCTTTTGGGGGCAATTGATTATCGTTGCCCTCATTCAAGTGGGAGGCTTAGGCTACATGACGGCAAACACGTTTTTACTGCTTTTATTGGGCCGTCGCTCTCGGGTTCGCTATCGCATCGCCTTGCAAGAATCCCTCGATTCTGGCGGTGTCTCCAGTGTTTCTCAGCTTCTCAAATCCATTATCGGTTTAACGGTTGTCTTGGAACTGACGGGTGTCTTTGTCCTCATGACGATTTTTATTCCCGAATTTGGGTGGACTTACGGTATGTGGCAATCAGTTTTTCATAGTATTAGTGCCTTTAATAATGCTGGATTTAGTTTATTTGAAGATAGCTTAATGGGCTACAGTGATCTTCCGAGGATGACGGTTTTTATTACCTTTTTGATTATTTTGGGAGGTATTGGCTATCAAGTCATGATGGAAGCTTTTTTCTGGATACAAAACAAATTTCAAACCGACAAAAAGCGGTTTCGCTTCTCACTTCATGTCAAAATTGCAACCAGTACCACAATCACCTTGCTGCTGGTTGGCTTCCTAGGCTTTTTTGCCAGTGAACTCTCCAACGCCGAGACGTTGCAACCCCTATCCTGGTCCAATAAAATTCTTGCCGCCTGGTTTCAATCTGTCACCACACGCACCGCCGGATTTAATACTATTGATACTGGTCAAATGACAACGGCGGGTTTATTCTTAACCATTGCTTTAATGTTTATTGGTGCGAGTCCTGGCAGTACCGGCGGCGGAATTAAAACGACAACCTTTCGGATCTTGACGACTTGCACAAAATCTGTATTGCAAGGACGTGAAAACGTGATTCTCTACGAGCGCCGCGTTGCCATGGAACTGATTATGAAAGCCGTTGCGGTGACCGTTGGTTCGATATCTATTGTTGCACTCTCGACGATGATCTTGGCAATTTCTGAACCCAGTTTACCCTTTATCAATCTGTTTTTTGAGACAATTTCCGCCTTTGCAACGGTGGGCTTGTCAACGGGAATTACGGCTGATTTTTCGACCTTTGGGGCTTTGATTATCACACTTTTGATGTATGCTGGTCGAGTGGGTATCTTGATTTTAATGGCGGCATTATTGGGAGACCCCAAACCGAGCGTCCTCGACTACCCAGACGAAGACTTGCTCGTGGGATAGACTCGGGTTATCGATCAAGAACAACCCTAGAACAGAAAACCCTTAGATAATGGCTAGAAACATCCCCCATTTGCAACTTTATTTTTTTTCGATAGACTACCAGGAATGGCAAACGTGAATTTATCCTCTTTTAACTTCCTCAAAAGTTGGCAGCCCGAAAACAGTAAGCAATTTGCTGTCATTGGGTTAGGGCGTTTTGGGCGTGCTGTCTGTGCCACGCTGCATGAAAATCGCTACGAAGTGTTAGCGGTCGATCGCGATGACAAACTGGTCAATTTAGCCCTAAACGATCGCATCGCCGATCATGTTCTCTGTCTCGATACCACCGAACCGTCTGCCCTCAAAGAAGCGGGACTCTTTGAGTTTGATATTGTCATTGTGGCTATCGGTAACTTTCTGGCTGAGAGCATTATCACAACCTTGAACCTCAAAGAAGGAGGCGTGAAACATGTCGTCACCAAAGCCTCATCCGGGGTTCATGTCAAGTTGCTCAAAAAAGTCGGCGCCGATCGCGTCGTCTTCCCGGAACGAGAAATGGGATGCGCCCTGGCCCGCGCCCTCACTCGCCCCCGAATTTTAGAGCAGTTTGAACTTGACCCCAACCACAGTATTGTAGAAATGGTTGTCCCCGATAAATTCGAGGGTAAAACTCTAGCAGAACTAGACTTACGTAAATCCTATGGTATCAGTGTCTTAGCCGTCGGCAAAAATGAGGGATTTGAAATCAACCCCAGTCCCCAAGCCCGACTCAAAAAAGGCTTAGCTATGGTGGTGATTGGCTCCAACCGAGACCTCGATCAACTCCCCCTATAGGTGAGTTCCCCAAATTTTGATTCAATACCATTGATTAGATCATTGATTAGAGAGTCACCCACAAGACTATGACGATCCTTCATTGGAGTGCGATCGCCGCCTGGGCCATCGCCGCCATCATCTGGGTAGAAGTCATCCGCGATCTCTACCATGTCCTGGCCCATATTTGGCCCCCCCTAACTCGGCTGCATAACTGGCATCACCGGGTCTTTCGCCCCGATTTAACCCCCACCAGCGCCTTAATTTACCGCCAGGCGCAATGGTATAACGACGTTCCTGAATCCTGCGTCATGATTGCCTTTAGCCTGGCGCTTTGGGGGCTGGCCTGGAGTGTCACCCCCGAAGTGGCCTGGGGATGCAGTGCCGGAGTTCTCTATTCTCTCGTCTTTCTCCTGTCCGCGATGGCTCGGGGGATGGGTTGGGCCTGGGCTCACGATCTCACCGATGTTACCCACCTCCCCGGCCCCTTCCCAACGCCGCCCTCCCGTTGGTGGGTGAATCGCCCTTACCATTGGCGACATCACTTTGAGAACCAAAACGCCTATTTTTGCAGTACACTCACCGTCGTGGATCAACTTATGGGTACGGCACTTTCTCTCAAGGGCAAAACCATCGCCGTCACCGGCGCGTCAGGAACCTTAGGCCAGGCTCTACTCGGTCAGCTTCAGGCCAACGGGGCCAAAGTCATCGCCCTCACCTCGGGCCATCAGCCTATCGAACTCAACGGACAGGAAATTCCCAGCCAGCGTTGGCAGGTGGGGGAAGAAGCCGCCCTGGCCGAAACCTTCGCTAACGTTGATATCCTCGTGATTAACCACGGGATCAATGTTCACGGCGATCGCTCCCCCGACGCCATTGACCAGTCTTATCAAGTGAATGCCTTTTCCGCCTGGCGGTTGATGGAAGCATTCCTCGAAACCGTGGACGGCGATCGCGATCGCGTCCGCAAAGAACTCTGGGTCAACACCTCCGAAGCCGAAGTCAACCCCGCCTTTAGCCCCCTCTACGAACTCAGCAAACGCACCCTAGGGGATTTAGTCACCCTGCGTCGTCTCGACTCCCCCTGCATCATCCGCAAACTGATCCTCGGACCATTTAAGAGTAACCTCAACCCTGTGGGTGTGATGTCCGGCGATCGCGTGGCGGCCAAAATCGTCAAACTGGCTCAACGGGATGTCCGTAACATTATTGTTACCATCAACCCCATTACCTGGGTTCTCCATCCCCTCAAAGAGTTGACCGTTTCTCTCTATTTCCGCTGGCTAACGCGGCCATACCCAGTTACCGAAATCTGTGCTAACCAGGATATATCCTCCGAGTCGTGAGACTCCTGCCACCCCCTCGGTCAACCACTATGCGTTCTAGCCCAACTAGCCCCCCGAGCCTCAGTCTTCCTAGCCTCGATGTCTCCGTCGTCGCCCCCATCTATAACGAAGTTGATAGTGTGGGCCGTTTAATCGAGTCCATTGTGAGCGTGATGGACGAGACTGACTTCTCCTATAACGTCATCCTCGTTGACGATGGCTCTAGCGACGGAACCCGCGATCGCCTACGACAACTGGTTGAAGATTATAGCCAGCTCAAGGTGATTTTCTTTCGGCGCAACTATGGCCAAACCGCCGCCATGGCCGCCGGATTCCAGGAAGCCGAGGGACAGGTTATCGTCACCCTTGACGGGGACCTACAAAATGACCCCAAAGACATTCCCAAGCTCATCGCCACCCTCGATGAAGGCTATGATCTCGTCAGTGGTTGGCGAAAAAACCGCCAAGATGCCGCCCTAACCCGGTTACTCCCCTCGAAAATCGCCAACTGGCTCATTGGCCGCGTCACCAGCGTCGATCTCCATGACTATGGCTGTTCCCTGAAAGCCTACCGGCGAGAAATCGTCGTTGATATGAACCTCTACGGTGAACTGCACCGTTTTTTGCCGGCCTTGGCCTTCATCGAAGGAGCCAGAATTGCCGAGGTTCCCGTCAGTCATCATGCTCGCCAGTTTGGTCAGAGTAAATATGGCTTAGGGCGTACCTTTCGGGTGTTGATGGATCTGTTGACGGTGTTTTTCCTCAAGAAATTTCTCACCCGCCCTATGCACGTATTTGGCGGTTTGGGGATTCTCTCGATTGTTGCTGGTGTGGTCTTGGGAGGCTATTTAACGGGGCTGAAACTGCTCACGGGGGCCAACATCGGCGATCGCCCCCTGCTCACCCTGGCCATCTTGCTGCTCCTTGCGGGCATACAATTGTTTAGCTTTGGCTTGTTGGGCGAATTGCTGATGCGGACCTATCATGAGTCCCAACATCGTCCCATCTACCGCATCCGGGAAATTCTCGGATCTTCTGCACCGAACCCCTCCAACGACGGGAGTACGGTTTCTACGAATTAGCACTCCCCCCTTCAGAGTGCTAAGTTTAGGTGTTGAAGTTGCTAGTCGTTCAGAACATTCATGGCCAAAATTATCTCTTTTGATGAAGAATCACGGCGATCCCTGGAGCGGGGCGTTAACGCCCTCGCTGATGCCGTGCGGATCACCCTCGGCCCGAAAGGCCGTAACGTGGTTCTTGAAAAAAAATTCGGTGCGCCCGATATCGTCAATGACGGGATCACCATCGCCAAAGATGTCGAACTCGAAGATCCCCTCGAAAACGCTGGCGCTAAGTTAATCCGAGAAGTCGCCTCACAAACCAAGGATCTGGCTGGAGACGGAACCACCACCGCAACGGTTCTGGCTCAAGCGATGATTCGCGAAGGCTTGAAAAATGTCGCCGCTGGTGCCAATCCTGTGGCCCTCAGACGCGGGATTGAGAAATCCATTGCCAAACTCGTTGCTGAAATTGCCAACGTCGCCAAACCCGTTGAAGGGCCGGCGATCGAACAGGTGGCCACCGTCTCTGCGGGCAATGACACGGAAGTGGGCGAAATGATCGCCAAAGCGATGGATAAGGTCACCAAAGATGGCGTGATCACCGTTGAGGAGTCCAAATCTCTGGCGACGGAACTCGATGTCGTCGAAGGGATGCAAATCGATCGCGGGTATCTCTCTCCCTACTTTGTCACCGATGCTGAACGGCAAACGGTGGAGTATGAGGGCGCGTATGTGCTGATTACCGATAAAAAAATTAGCTCGATTCAAGAGATTGTCGGTGTCTTAGAAAAAGTCTCTCAACAGTCGGCCTCGTTGCTGATTATTGCTGAGGATGTCGAAGGGGAAGCCTTGGCGACCTTGGTGGTCAACAAAGCCCGGGGTGTGCTGAATGTGGCCGCCATTAAGGCCCCTGGATTTGGCGATCGCCGCAAGCAGATGTTACAAGACATCGCCACCCTCACCGGCGGACAAGTCATTTCTGAAGATGTGGGCTTAAGCCTTGACGCGGTCTCCCTTGATATGCTAGGCAAAGCCCGCAAGGTCAGCCTCAGCAAAGACAACACCACGCTGCTCTCGGACGAAGACCCCCGCCAGAAGTCTGACGTGCAAAAACGCATTGCTCAACTGCGTAAAGAACTCGAAAGAACTGACTCGGACTACGATCGCGAGAAACTCCAAGAACGCATCGCTAAACTGGCCGGCGGTGTGGCGGTCATCAAAGTTGGCGCGGCGACCGAAACGGAACTGCGCAGCCGCAAACTCCGCATCGAAGACGCCCTCAACGCCACCAAAGCGGCGGTGGATGAAGGCATCGTCCCCGGCGGCGGAACCACCCTCATTCACCTGGCGAAACTCCTCAGCGAGTTCAAATCGAGCCTCCACGACGAAGAACAACTCGGGGCTGAAATCGTCCTCAAAGCCCTCGAAGCTCCCCTGGCGCAAATCGTGGACAATGCCGGTGGTGAAGGCGCTGTCGTGGTCGAGAAGGTCCGCGAAAGCGAGTTCAACATTGGCTACAACGCCATCAGCGGCAAGTATGAAGACCTCATCGCCGCTGGTATCATTGACCCGGCCAAAGTGGTGCGCTCGGCCTTGCAAAATGCCGGTTCCATCGCGGGCATGATCCTGACCACCGAAGCCCTCGTGGTTGAGAAACCCGAAAAAGGTAACCCCGAAGCCGACATGGGCGGCATGGGCGGCATGGGCGGCATGGGCGGCATGGGCATGGGCGGCATGGGCATGGGCGGCATGGGCATGGGCGGCATGATGTAGTCCCCATCCCTGGCCCGTTTGCTCATGGCTGGCCCCGAGGGCCGCTCTTGTAAGCCGACATTCACCCCTACAATAGAGGGAGGCAGAACTCAACTGCCTCCCTTTTTTGTTGGATCTGCTCGAAAACGCTTGGCAGGGGAATCCGAACTCGCTTACTGTGGACAATAGCCCGGTCTCAGCCTTCCCTTGGCCCTCTCTGACTCCCCCGCTGTTGCCCCTCGGTCCTTCGGTCTATCAGGGGGTCTCAGCCTCGATCGCCTCGGATCAACCCAGTTCGCCTCGGCTGCCCAACGACATTCAAGCCGCCATGTATGTCCCTACGAATTTAGACCTATTTCAGTCGTTCTTGGCCGATAGTCCCATTGCCATGGCAATGGTGGACTCGCAGATGCGATATCTCTGTGTTAGCCGTCATTGGTGTCGGCGACTCGGGGGGGAGGCGGACTCGTTAATTGGGCGATCGCATTATGACCTCTATCCCTACAATGCCCAACGCTGGCAGGCCATTCATCGCTACTGCTTAGAGGGCGATCGCAGCGGTCGCTGGCAGGATCTACGCTGTCGCCAAGCCGATGGCAGCACCTGCCCCATGACCTGGACCATCAGCCCCTGGAAAGATGCTCAAGGTCAGATTGGCGGTCTGATTCTCGTCTGTGATGATATCAGCAAACCGAAACGCGCTCTACAACAACTGCGCCGACAACGGACCGCCTTGAGTCTGCATCTAACCAAAGTGCAAGGGGAGTTGGAAAAAGCGCGTCAGGAACGCGATCGCATTGACAATATCCGCAGCATGAGTCAAATCTCCATTAACCAAGCTGGAGATGCGGTCTTTTGGATTACCCGAGATGGCCAGATCTTTTACATCAATGATGCGGCCTGTCTCTCCCTCGGCTATGGTCGTGAACAGTTATTGACTATGACGATTCACGATATTAACCCCGATCTGCCCCCGGAAATTTGGCCGGATTATTGGGATCAAATTCGTGAGTTTGGCTCCTTTACCCTAGAATCGCGCCATCGCACCAAGGATGGCAAGGTGTTTCCTGTCGAAATTACCATCAACTCCCTGGTATACAACGATGAGGAATATACCTGCACCTTTGCTCGCGATATTAGTGAGCGCAAACACGCTGAGGCGGAACTCTATCAAGCCACTCTGGCCGCTGAAGCCGCTAACGAAGCGAAAAGCTCGTTTTTGGCCAACATGAGCCACGAGTTACGCACTCCCCTCAATGCCATCATCGGCTATAGCGAAATCCTCCAAGAAGAAATTGAGGATATGGAACTTGAGGACGAGGAAATTATGACCGACCTCAAGAGTATCACCACCGCTGGCCGCCATTTGTTGACCATTATTCAGGATATTCTCGACTTCTCGAAAATTGAAGCCGGGAAAATGGATCTCGATCCTCAGGTGTTTAATGTCTCGACGTTGGTGCAGGAGGTGGCCAGTACGGTGCAACCGCTGGTGGATAAAAATACGAATACCATTCGCGTTGATTCGAGTCTGAATGTGGGCACGATGGAAACCGATCAGACGAAGGTTCGACAAGTGCTGCTGAATTTGCTCAGTAATGCGGCTAAGTTTACTCACCAAGGCACGATTGTCTTGACGGTGAATCGCCAGGAGTCGCCTTTTAGTGTGATGTCGATGTCGGCTGAGGCTGAGTCGACGGCGGCTGAGGTGGCTCAGGGAACTCCTGAGCGCCCGCTCTCGGCGGCAGAACCGGGCTGGATTTGCTTCCGGGTCAGCGATACGGGGATTGGTATGACTCGTGAGCAGATTGAGCAGATCTTTCAGCCGTTTACGCAAGCGGATCAGTCGACGACGAAAAAGTATGGGGGAACGGGATTGGGGTTGGCCATTAGTCGTCGCTTTTGTCAGATGATGGGGGGCGATATTACGGTGGACAGTGAACCGGGGGTTGGCTCGACGTTTATTGTGGATTTGCCGGCGGGCCAGGTTTCGGGTTCTCTGACGACGGCTCAGGAGGGCAAACCGGTTAATATCAATCATCATCCTCGCCCATCGGCGGCTCAGGATTCCGAGCCGGAGGATACGCCACTCTTGGAGGAAACGGCGGAGTTATTGGGGTTACCGGAGTTTTCGAATGTGAGTTTGGAGGATTTTACGGACGAGGAGCGATCGTCGGCCACCTTGGAGGAGTTGGACGACGGCTTTGGGGATCAAGAGGCCGATCATTGGTGGAATTGGGATAATGATCTGCCTCAGGAGCCAGCAACGACAACCTCGACAACGACGTCCATGTCAACCCCGGTGGGGTCGTCGTCTCAATGGACGGAAGCGCCCTGGAATGAGGAAGAATGGGATGAGAGTATGTTTGGGGATGATGGTCAAGCGCCGGAGGACCCTTTTCCTGAGGAAACGGAGTTAGATTATTGGGAGTCGGAACCGTGACGGATTGGCAAGGTTTTTCGCTGGCTCGGGCTCGTCAAAGTTTGGCGCGATCGCTCGCTCGCTATCGTCAGCCTCGACGGGGTGGGCGATCGCTCCCGGTGCAGTCAGCCCAGGAGCAGTTGGAGCTGAGTTTACAGAAGCTAGAGAGTGGCTTGGTTCGGGTGGCGGTGTTTGGTGCGGTGAGTCGGGGCAAATCGGCGGTGTTGAATGCTCTACTCGGACGGCGGGTGTTTGCTACTGGCCCGCTCAATGGGGTGACGCAATGGACGCGATCGGTGATGTGGCAGGTTCCTTCCCCGACGGGCCTGATTCCGGTGGAGTTGATTGATACTCCCGGTATTGATGAGATTGCTG
>NZ_JAWOCL010000046.1:0-14528 GCF_046483825.1 Sodalinema sp. | reverse complement strand
CGTAATGTTTGAACCTTAATTTAATAAAACTCCAAAACTTGTCGAGTTCGTTGTTAATTTCAACAAACTGAGGAAGAAGATCTTTGGTTGTACTATCTCTTAATAACTCCAAGCGAAGTTTACTGTACTCCTCACTACTGGGATTACCGCCCGTCGCACGATCAATAAGTATTCCTTCTAGTTGCCGTACTTTGTCTAAAGGTATCGTCATCGTTTCTAGAATCTAGTTTCTGATCTCATCATAATACCCAAGTCATACTACAGCGATATCCTCATTCCGCAACACATCACTACTATTGCGGAATCGTCCAACTAATCTAAATTATTCCCCGTCATCCCCACGAAAAATAGGGCCAAATTCGACACCTAAACCCTGACCAATGTCAAGGTGGCCTATCTCATAAAACATAAAAATAACTTATCACAAAACAGCAGTCCTAGCTCCCATTTCCGCACCAGAGACAACGATCGCCCCCCCAACATCCTCCCCAACATCCTCAAACCCCTCCTCCATTCCTCCGTTCCTACCCCAATTCCCGCCCGATCTGGACTTGCTCGGCAGATAGATAAGAATTTATTATATTGTGCATCATTTGTTTATCTCTATACAAATAGACAAACCATTGAAGTTTGTCTATGATGAAACCATTAAATTTTTCTAAAATGTCATCGGTTTACCCCCCGAGAGGTGGGATTCCTAGCCCCAAACCTTGAGGTTACGTTCCTATGCTTGATTTTCTCAGCCAGACCGTCTGGCTCATTCCCTGTTATACCCTCATCGGCGCGGGACTTGCCCTCCCTTGGTCTCCCGGATTCATTCGCCGAACCGGTCCGCGTCCCGCCGGATACGTCAACGCCCTCATGACCTTCACGGCGTTCCTACATAGTCTAACCACCCTGATCGACAACTGGAATCAGCCCCCCTACGCCCTCTCCTTTGAGTGGCTGAACGCTCCCGGATTAGTGATTAACCTCGATTTAGAAGTCTCCACCGTAGCACTCGGGGCTTGCGTTCTCATTACCGGCTTGAACTTCCTGGCGCAAATCTATGCGATCGCCTACCTAGAAATGGACTGGGGCTGGGCCAGAGTCTACTCCCTCATGGGACTGTTTGAGGCCGGAATGTGTCTCCTCGTCCTCTGTAACTCCCTCTTCTTTAGCTACGTCATCCTAGAAATCCTCACCCTAGGAACCTATCTCATCGTCGGCATCTGGTACAACCAATCCCTCGTTGTCACCGGCGCCCGCGATGCTTTCCTCACCAAACGAGTCGGCGACCTCATTCTACTCATGGCCGTCGTCGCCCTCCTTCCCCTCTCAGGAACCTGGAACTTCAGCGAACTCGCCATCTGGGCCGAAACCGTCGAACTCGACCCCACCGTGGCCACCCTCCTGGCCCTGGCCCTAGTGGCCGGTCCCATCGCCAAATGCGCCCAGTTTCCCCTCCACCTCTGGCTCGATGAAGCCATGGAAGGTCCCTACCCCGCCACCATCCTCCGTAATACCCTCGTCGTCTCCACCGGGGCCTGGGTTCTGATTAAAGTTCAACCCATTATCGCCCTTTCCCCCCTCGGCTCCAGCGTCGTCTTCGCCATCGGGGCCGCCACCGCCGTCGGAACCAGTCTCATTTCCGTAGCCCAAATTGACGTTAAACGAGTCTTGTCCTATCTCACCAGTGCCTATCTGGGGATTGTCTTCATCGCCGTGGGGATTGGGGCCACTCAAGCTGCCCTCGTTCTACTCCTCACCTACGCCCTAGCGATGTCCCTACTGATTATGAGTACCGGGGGCATTGTTCTCAATAACATCACTCAAGACCTCACCCAGTACGGCGGTTTATGGTCTCGTCGTCCCATCTCGGGACTCTGCCTGATGGTCGGTGGAGTCTCCCTCGTTGCCCTACCTCCCTTTGGTGGCTTTTGGTCCCTGGTACAGATTGCCGATGCGCTCTGGGAAACTCGTCCAGGACTGTTCGCCGTCGTCTTAGCCGTGAACGCCATCGTCGCCTTTAGTGTGACTCGCCTCTTTGGACGGATGTTTGCTGGCGAATTGACCGACTTTACCCGTCGCTCCTCCGAAGGCTTATGGTTGCTGGTTCTGCCCATGACTCTCCTCACCGGAGTCACCCTACATCTGCCCCTACTGTTGGCTCAATGGCAGCTTCTCCCGGACTGGGCCATGGTAAATCGTTCTCTAGCCGTATTGCTCACTTGGTCGAGTCTGGTGGGAATGGGTTTAGGTGCGGTGGTGTATCTCAATCCCAACTGGAAGAAACCCGTTAAACTCAGCTCCCAAGCGGTTCAGGATTTCTTTGCCTATGATTTTTATACCCTGCAACTCTATAAAGGAACCATCATCTTCGCCGTCGATCGCATCTCCAAGGCCGTGTACTGGCTAGACCGCTATATCGTCGATGGGGCGGTGAACTTTGTCGGTTTTGCCACAGTCTTTGGCGGCGAAAGTCTCAAATACAACACCAGCGGGCGATCGCAGTTTTACGCCTTCTCCATCATCGTCAGCGTCGCCATCTTCATCCTTCTAACCACCCTGCCCCACTTCTCGGGCCTCTAACCCCGATTAACGGCTGCTGATTTCCCCTGTTCCCAGTTCCGGTGTTCCCTGTTCCCTGTTGCCTTTTCTTCCCCTGTTCCCTGTTCCCTGTTCCCTGTTCCCTGTTCCCTTCTTTTGCCTCTTGCCTTCCTAACAAACCATGCTAACCGCCCTTATTGTCATTCCTCTCATCGGAGCCTTACTCATTAGCTTCGTCAAATCGGGAACCACCGCCCGCAATTTGGCCCTAGCAACAGCCGGAGTCGCCTTTATCTGGACTATCTGGCTCATCAGTCAATTTGATTTGAGCAACAATGGCCTGCAATTTTCCGAATATCTGCCCTGGGCTGATGCCATTGGCTTAAGTTATAGCCTCGGCGTGGATGGTCTGTCGATGCCCTTGTTGGCGCTGAATGCCTTTCTGACGGCGATTGTGGTCTATAGTAGTGTCCCCAATATCGCGCGATCGCAACTCTATTACGCCCTCATTCTCCTCGTCAACGCCGGAGTCGCCGGGGCCTTCCTCGCCCAGAACCTACTACTCTTCGTCCTCTTCTTTGAACTGGAGTTAATCCCCCTCTATCTCCTAATCGCCATCTGGGGGGGCGAAAAACGAGGCTACGCGGGCATGAAATTTCTCCTCTACACCGCCGTATCGGGAATCCTCATTCTCGCCGCCTTCCTAGGAGTCGTTTTCCTCAGTGGTAGCCTCAACTTCGACTACGATAGCCTCGCCAGTCAAAACCTTTCCCAACGAGCGCAACTGATTATCCTCAGTCTCTTGTTAGTAGGATTAGGCATTAAAATCCCCCTGGTTCCCCTACATACCTGGTCCCCCGATGCCTACGTCGAAGCCTCTCCCCCCATCGCCATTCTCCTCGGCGGGATTTTGGCCAAACTCGGAACCTATGGCTTAATCCGCTTTGGCTTACAAATGTTCCCCCAGACTTGGTCTGTCGTCGCACCCGGATTAGCCGTTATTGGCGCTATTAGTGTTATGTATGGGTCCTTAAGTGCGATCGCCCAGCAAGACATCAAACGCATGGTCGCCTACAGTTCCATCGGCCATATGGGTTATATCCTCGTCGCCGTCGCCGCTGGAACCGAACTCAGCGTTCTCGGTGCCGTCGCCCAAATGATTGCCCACGGCTTAATTCTGGCCCTACTCTTTAACCTTGTCGGCATTGTCGAGAGCAAAGTTGGAACCCGAGAACTCTCCCTCCTCAACGGACTCATGAACCCCGTGCGCGGCCTGCCCCTCGTCAGCGGCTTACTGGTCACCGCCGGCATGGCCAGCGCCGGAATCCCCGGCTTAGTGGGCTTTGCCGCCGAGTTTATCGTCTTCCAGGGCAGTTTTCCCATTTTTCCCATTCCCACCCTAATTTGCATCCTTTCCTCCGGGCTAACAGCGGTTTATTTCGTGATTTTGCTCAACCGCACCTGTTTCGGCAAACTCGACAACAACCTCGCCTACTACGATCGCCTCACCTGGTCCGAACGAGTCCCCGCCCTCATCCTAACGGCCACCATCTTCTACTTTGGCCTACAACCCAACGCCCTCATTCGTTGGATGCAGCCCACCGCCACGGCGATCGCCTCCACCCTCCCCCCAACCCCAGAACTCATCGCCCAACACCCCCAACCCTAAACCGCCAGAAAGCAATCACAAGAGTCCGGCTAGGTACTACCTCTTAACTTCTTTCCCCCTTTTGCCTATTGCCATCCCCTCCTGGGAGGGGTTAGGGGTGGGTTATGCCTCTTGCCTCTTGCCCTCTCCCCCCTATTCCCTGTTCCCTATTCCCTATTCCCTTCTTCCCCCATGATCCAAACCACCACCAAACCCAGCCAAAACGCCCTTCCTCCCTCCCAGCATCCCTACGCAGACATCATTCATCGTTTGGAAGCGGGCGGTTCAATGCTTCCCGATACTCCAGAAAACTTGATGCAAATCATCGGCATCTATAAAGCCTATGCCGTTCCCATGGATTTCTACTGGCGGAACTTGCTTTATATTGCCGAACAAGTCTTTCTCAATCCCATTCCCGCCTTCAAATACTTCCTACCCAAATCCTATTTAGACCGTCAGAATAGCTACGCTGGCGACCAATCTGAACTGCGGATTTGGCGAGGAGGAGGTGAGGCTCATCCTGAACTTCTAGACTTTATCGAGCGAGGTGAAACCGGCAAAATGCCGAAACTGTTTCATCACCTCTGGCACGATCGCATCAACATGGAGTTCGCCGAAGCCTGTATGCGAGCCATGTTGTGGCATCAAGGAATGGGTGGACGCTTTAACGACTACCTCGAAAGTGACGAGTATATCGCCAACTGCGATCGCGCCATCCGCGCCTACTTCAAAGGCAATCCCCTGATGTTGGGACTCTATAAACTCTTCCCGACGATGTTTATCGAGCAAGTGCGACAACTGTCCTACTATGCCAACCTGGGGTTATTTTGGGAAGTCATGGCCCCGGTGTTTTTTGAAATGTCAGACCTCTATGATGAAGGGAAAATGACCACCGTTCCCGAAGCTATGGAGTTTCTAATTAATGGCATTTTTGCCGTCGCCAGTCGCCCCATTTACCATCACGTCTATATTCGGGGCGAATGCTACGAAATCATCCCCAAATCTAAAGCCTTTACTTGGCTATACGAAGCCGCATTACCCTATGTAGAAGCCGTCTTTTACCGAACCGCACCCTTCCGAGGAACCAAATCCTATAACGCCCAAGCCAAACAAGTTCCCCAAGAACAGAAAGACTTTCACTATGGCATTCTTTACGCCGATGTCTTCCCCGTCGGGAGTGCTGGGATTCCTCCAACCTTGTTAATGCAGGATATGTTCCATTTTCTGCCCCCCTATTTACAAGAGTATTATCGTCAACATTGTCGGGGAGAAGATGACCAGTTAATTCAATTGGGGATTACCTTCCAACGTTCGATGTATAATGTTACGTCAGCCGTAATTCAGGCATTACGTCAAGCCCTCTGTTATCCCCTGGATGACCCTAATCCTAAACATTTACAGAAAAATCGTGACTTCTTTGAAGCACAAATGGATCGCTTTTTGCGTCCTGAAGCTCGCTTAGCCGATATCCAAAGTCGAGACTATCGTTAGGATTGAAATTAGGCTTTTTTAGGGTGAGTAACGCATTGCTCACCCTATTTTTTTTGAACTTAAAACCCCCATTTTTAGGGGTTTGTATCAGTTATAGCAATCGAAGATTGGCCTAGGATAACTCTGAGTTGGGAGAGAATCCCCGACTTCTTACCTCTTGCCATCCCCTCCTGGGAGCGGTTAGGAGTGGGTTATGCCTCTTGCCTTTTTATCCCCTATTTTTTGTACTATTCAGACCAACTTTTGCTATAGCATCGACCCATCCGTTAACCAAAATATAAACTGGGTTTATTAAACTCTTAATCCCCATTTAAACAAAGCTGTGAGATTCTAATTGAGGCAGTTTAAAACACCCAAAAACTAGCTGTTTTGCTGCCTAATTCCAATTCAATCAGACAATCAGCGGGAATCTCACCATCATGGCCATTCGACTCAACTCAATCGGAAGCTTTGAAACCGGAATATTTGACGAAAGCGCCGCAGAAATTGCCGCTCACGATCCAGCCAGCCAGCGCTTATTTGTCGTTAATGCCAATAGCGCTAACATCGAAGTTTTAGATATCCGTGACCCTGGCAATCCCAGCAAACTCTTTGACATCAACGCCACCAATCTCGGAGGGATTGCCAATAGTGTTGCCGTTCAGGATGGTCTGGTGGCCGTTGCCGTTGAGAATAATAACACCCAAGAACCGGGATTGGTGGCCTTCTATGACATCAACGGAACCCTTCTCAACACGGTCCCCGTGGGTGCCTTGCCCGATATGCTCACCTTCACCCCCGACGGCAGGACCGTCTTGGTGGCCAATGAAGGGGAACCCAACGATGACTATACCATCGACCCCGAAGGCTCGGTGAGTGTCATTGATATCAGTGCCGGTGTCGCTAACGCCACAGTCCGCACCGCCGATTTTACCGCCTTTAACGATCGCCGCCAAGAACTCCTCGACGCTGGCCTGCGTGTCTTTGGTCCCAACGCCAGCGTCGCCCAAGACGTCGAACCCGAATATATCGCCGTGGCCCCAGCCGGCGATCGCGCCTTCGTCGCCCTACAAGAAAACAATGCCTTCGCCGTTGTCAACATCGCCGAAGCCCGGATTGAAGACATTGTTCCCTTTGGCTTTAAAGATCATAGCCGCCCCGAAAATGGTCTCGATGCCAGCGATCGCGACGACGCCATCAACATCACTAGCCACCCCAACCTCGTCGGGATGTATCAACCCGATGCGATCGCCGTCTACGAAGCCAACGGGCAAACCTTCATCGTCACCGCCAACGAAGGAGATGCCCGCGACTACGATGGCTTCAGTGAAGAAGCTCGCGTCAAAGACATCACCCTCGATCCCGACGCTTTCCCGGATTTCTGGACCGTACAAACCGACGAAAACCTCGGCCGCCTTACCATCACCACCGTTGATGGACGCAGCGACGGAACCTTCTTTAACGCCGATCTCAGCGGTGAATCCCAAGTTCCCGCCGTCGAAACCGATGCCAGCGGCCGCGCCGTCTTCAAACTCAATGACGACCAAACCGCCCTCCGCTATGACCTGAAAGTGGAAGGATTGGACTTCGGCCCCATTCTCGGACAAACTCCCCAAACCGCAGATACAGCCGATGATGTCACCCGGCTTCATCTTCACGCCGCCAGTACCGGTGAGAATGGCCCCGTGGCCCTAGGGATTCTCGACCCCGCCCAAGATGGCGACTTCGACGCCACAATTAACGAGGATGGCTCAACCACGCTCAGCGGCGTCTGGCAAGACAGCGATGCCACCAACCAAGCCCTCAGTGCCTTTATTCCCAGTCTTCTCGCTGCCAACCCCGATGACGAAGTGGGGTTATACGTCAATATCCACACCGAAGCGAACCCCGATGGAGAACTGCGGGGACAAGTCACCGCCACCGAAGCCTACGACAAACTCTTTGCCTTTGGCGCTCGGTCTTTTTCGATTTGGGATACCCAGGGAAATCTGATTGCTGATACCGGTTCGGACTTTGAACGCATTACTGCCGAGCGTTTCCCGGACAACTTCAACTCCAACAACGACGAGAATAGTTTTGATACCCGCAGTGACAACAAGGGGCCAGAACCTGAAGGCGTGGCGATTGGTCAAGTTGATGGACGCTCCTATGCCTTTGTGGGGTTAGAACGCATGGGCGGAATCATGACCTATGACATTACTGACCCCAATAATCCTGTTTTTGTTGAGTACGTCAATAACCGTGACTTCAATGGTGATCCCGAAGCCGGAACCGCTGGCGATTTAGGACCCGAGGGGATTATTGTCATTCCCCCCGAGGAGAGTCCTACCGGTGAATCCCTAGTCGTTGTAGCGAGTGAAGTGAGTGGCAATACGCGGCTGTTTGATATTAGCTCGGATGAGGCACCGACTCCCCCCACCACACCTTCCTCGAACCGTTGGCAGATTCTTCATACCTCAGACTTAGAAGGCGGTGTGGGAGCGATCCAAGATGCACCCAATTTTGCCGCTGTGGTGGAAGGGTTGGAACTCGATGCCCAAAATCAGGGAGTTAACTCGATTCTGCTCTCCGCTGGCGACAACTATTTACCGGGACCGTTTTTTGCGGCGGCTGGAGATGGCTCGGTTCGTGAGACTCTACAAGGGGTCTATAGCGATTTGTTTGGCGTTGACTTGTCTGATATCCGAGAAGGGGTGGGCCGCTTTGATATCACCAATGCCAATGTCATTGGCTTTGATGCTTCGGCGGTAGGGAACCATGAATTTGATGCTGGAACCAGTACCTTGGCTGACATTATTGGTCCTGATATCCGGGGTGATGGGCCAGAGGATGTCCGTTGGTTAGGGGCGCAATTCCCCTATCTCTCAGCTAATTTGGATTTCTCTGATAGCAATTTAGACGGGTTAGCGACCTCTGAGATTCTCCCGAGTACGGCGTTTGCTTCAACTCCGGAGGACTTGGACGCTGCTGGGGCCGCGCCTAAACTGGCGCCCGCGACGATTATTGAACGCAACGGCGATCGCATCGGCGTAGTCGGCATTACAACCCCGATTGTGGAGACGATTTCCTCTACGGGAGATGTGGCGGTGATTGGCCCCAACAACAATGACATGGCGGCCTTGGCCAATGTGGTTCAACCCACTATCGACCAACTGCTCGGACAGGGAATTAACAAAATTGTCACCGTCAGTCACTTGCAGCAGTTCCAACTCGAACAAGAGCTAATTCCCTTGCTGCGAGGGGTCGATGTGGCGGTTTCGGGTGGCTCAGACAGCATTCTCGCCAATCCGGAAACGCGGCTACGGGCCGGCGATACGGCGGCACTCCCCTATCCAGTCTTGACGACCAACGCCGATGGCGAACCGGCGGTGATTGTCAGCACTGATGGCGAGTATTCCTATGTCGGTCGTCTGGTGGTGGAGTTTGATGACAATGGCGTGCTACTCCCTGGGAGTATTAACCCCAATGAAAGCGGCCCCGTTCCCAGTGATGCTCAAGGCGTGAGTGAGATTTGGAGTCAGGCGGCTCCGGGTGAAGACCCGTTTGCTCCTGGACGCAAGGGAGCTGTGGTGCGTCAACTGACGGATGCTGTGCAAGGGGTTGTTACGGCCAAGGATCAGCAGATTTTCGGCACCAGTAGCGTCTTTATTGAAGGTCGCCGCGAGAAAGTTCGCACGGAGGAAACGACCCTCGGCAATTTGACGGCTGATGCTAATCTCTTTGCGGCTCAGCAGGTTGACCCAACGGTTCAGGTCTCTCTGAAAAATGGCGGTGGGATTCGCGCTGCGATTGGCGAAGTCATCGGAGATAGTGGTGATTTGGTTCCTCCGCAAGCTAATCCTCTTTCGGGTAAGGAAACGGGCCAGATTTCCCAGTTGGATATTGAAAACTCGCTGCGGTTTAATAATGAATTGACCCTATTGACCCTCACCGCTGAGCAGGTACGGCAAGTTCTCGAACATGGGGTTGCTGAAACGGCTCCAGGTCAGACCCCGGGACGATTCCCTCAGGTGGGGGGTCTCTCGTTTAGTTTTGATGCTACGTTACCTCCGGGCCAGCGGGTGCGATCGGCGGCGATCGTGGATGAGTCGGGTGATATTGTTGATCCGTTGGTGATTGGCGGTGAGGTCTTCGGCGATGGCGATCGCCCCATCCGCTTAGTGACCCTCAATTTCTTGGCTGAAGGCGGCGATGGGTATCCGTTCGATGACTTTGTGGCCCAGAATCCGGCGTTTGCCAATGTGGTGGAGTTACCGGATATCTTGACGGAGGCGGGTGCAGCCACGGCGGCAACCCCTGGCTCGGAACAGGATGCCCTGGCGGAGTATTTACTCACGTTAGGACCGTTCATGGAGCCGGAAACCCCCGCTCAAGCGGACACTCGTATTCAGGGGCTAACTGAACGGGAAGATGGGGTGTTTGACCCGTTAACGGGGATGGAGACGAATGAGGTGGTTCGTCTCTTTATTGACACGCAACAACCCATCAATTTTGGGAAGTTTGTCGCTTTTGTCAATTCGGCTCAAGCTGGCTTCCGGGGTGACAATGGCTTAGGGTTCTTGTTTGGCGGCCAGGTTGATGGCATTTTCGAGACCGGTGCTGATTCTTTATCGGGTCAGGGGCAACCGTTTTTGAGTGATGTCTTGGATTTGAGTTAGGCGTTGACATAAGTTGAGTCGCCGTCCCAATGCAGCGCCTTGGATGACCAAAAATAATGGGTTTCAAACCCCGCCATTCCAGGGCCGAATTAGGTGTACTATAATGATGCCAATTGGGCAAGTGTCAAACGATGTTTGTTCTCGAATACAAGGTCAAACCCAAACTTTATCAAGTCTTAGCCATCGACGAAGCCATTCGGACGACTCAGTTCGTCCGCAATAAAGTCTTGCGTTACTGGATGGACAATCGGGGTGTGGGTAAGGCTGAGTTATTTCGGTACAACACACGACTGCGAAAAGAGTTTAAGTTTGTCGAAGAACTCAACTCTCATGCTTGTCAGACGGCGGTTGAGCGAACCTTGAGAGCCATTACTCGTTTTTACGAAAACTGTAAAAACCAAGTCAAGGGGAAGAAGCGGTGCGACCCCGCGCCGTCGCACGGCGCTAGGGAACGCGCACCAAGAGAAGGTTATCCTCAATTCAAAAGGAATACCCGTTCAGTCGAGTATAAAGTTTCGGGTTGGAAACTTTCAGAAGACAGAAAACACATTGTCTTCACCGACAAGAAAGGTATCGGACACTTGCGCTTAATTGGTTCGAGGGATTTAAATTATTACCACCCCGAACAGATTAAGCGCGTCAGGATACTTAGGAGGGCTGATGGCTATTACGTCCAGTTTTGTATCAAGCTCGATCCGAGACTGACAGTATCCAAGCCGCTAACCCCTTCTCAAAAATCGGTAGGGATTGATGTGGGCTTGAAGTATTTCTTGGCAGACAGTCAAGGAAATGTTGAGCCGATTCCTCAGTACTACCGAAAGGCTGAAAAGCGACTCAAACGACTCAACCGCCAAAAATCTAAAAAGTTCCGTAAAGGAAAACCCCAATCGCAAAACTATCGAAAAGCTAGACAGCGATATGCTCGTCAACATTTAAGAGTAAGTCGGCAGCGAGAAGAGAACGCCAAGAGAGTGGCACTCCGCCTAATCCAATCTAACGATTTGGTGGCCTACGTTGGCGAAGCCTGCACGAAGTGCATAGACTTGAATGTTGCAGGGCTAGTCAAGAATCGCCATCTATCTAAATCGATTAGCGATGCGGGATGGACGCTGTTTCGTCGGTGGCTCGAATACTTTGCGGACAAATACGGGAAGATAGCGATTGCTGTACCGCCCCACAACACGAGTCAAAACTGTTCGAGTTGTGGGGAAAAGGTGCAGAAGTCTCTATCAACGAGAACCCATATTTGTCCGCATTGTGGCTTCGTCGCAGATCGCGATACGAACGCAGCGATCAACATCCTCAAACTGGGACTGAGTAGGGTGGGGCGCACCCGAATTCACGCATCGGGAGAGATTCCCTCTTGGTTGGCTGGAGAGATCCTGTCAGCTAACGGAGACTCGTAGAACGATGAATCCCCCTGCCTTTAGGCGGGGGAGAACGTCACTAAGGGTAGCTTGCGATCGCCTTCCACGTCCAGCGTCTCGAAGTCCCCGATAAATGCCTGATCAGCACCTGTCGCCACACCAATTCCCACCTTACATTCGACCGCTTCTAGAGCAGGAAAGGATTGCTCTAAACGCCGGATGAGCGCCACCTGCTCCGATGACTTTAGCAGCCACGGCTGAGCAGCATCGGTCACCGTAGCTAGTTCCTGCACCATCGTAGACTCCTTCGACAACACCGGTGCGCGGAGTACGTCCGCCAACTGCGTCAAGGCCCGTGTCTCAACCGTTGGACGATAAGCCAAGCGAGTCGCCTCCGCCTTTTCCCGAGTAATGACCGTAATGGCAGGATAGGCTACGACTTCAGAGTGGAATGCTGGGGTATCCACCATATCTACGTAAATCTTCAGGTGGAACTGTTCTGCGATGAGACGCCGTAACGGGCCGCCATAACGATTCTTCATCCAGCGATCAGAACAAATAACTCCCAGATGTCCCTGATTCGACAAAACAGACAGCATCCGCTCGATGAAGGGAATGTAAATATCGGCCCGGTCAAACATCGTTCGGTAGCGGTTGCGGTATGCTGCCAGTAGAGGCGCGGGAATTAGCTCAGGACGGATATAGGGTGGATTGCCTACCACAACCTCAAACTCTCCATCGAGGGGAGTCAGTAAGAAATCTCCCTGTGACAACCAGCGTTTGCTTAAAGTAGTAGCTGTTTTCGAGTCAAGGCCGTCCGACTCAAGAAGGTTAATAACTGCCGCAGTGGTGTGTTTAAACGAGGTATGGTGCAGTTCAACGGCCCGAATGGCATCACTGAGGTCGTCTAAGGCTACACCGTTGCTTTGAAATGCCCGCCACGCCTTCAATAATCGTTTGATAATCGCCAGCAAAAAATCACCGCGACCGAATGAGGGTTCCAACAGCCGCATGGTGTGTAGGGGCTGCTCTTCGCGGTAGCCAACGAGATCCAAGATGAACTCCACCACCTCCTGGCGGGTGAAGATGGCGCCCCGTGCATCGGCTTGGGGATTGCAGGCTAACTGCTCAATCGCTGCCTGCACCTGGGGACTGACACTATGAGAATTGGGGAGATCGAGGCTCAGTTGTCTGAATGGCAAGAGGGGTCTTGTTGGCATAAATGGCTCGCTATAGGTGATTGTATACTGCTGCGATCGCCCATCACTTGATTGATCTCAATCTCGCTAACGAGCCATCTGGCACGTCGTTTGCTCTCTCCCCTCAAAGACAATGGCACAATAGAGACAATCGAAGACCCTCGTCATGGCAATTATCAATTCTCCTATGAGTACAACCGTTAACACGCCCACCCCCAAGGCTGAGTTGGCCGCGCAAGCCGTCGCCGACAATGCCTTGGCGGATTTTATCCAAGAAACCTTAGCCCTCACCCGGCGTCTGTTTATTCAACTACAACGCCGGCCCACAACCCTCGTGGCGGGGATTATTCAACCGCTGATGTGGTTGATTCTCTTTGGCGCCTTGTTCCAAAATGCACCCGCTGGCCTGTTTGCCGAAAGCCAAAACTATCTTCAGTTCCTCGGGGCTGGGGTGATTGTCTTTACCGCCTTCGCCGGCGCCCTCAATGCGGGCCTGCCGATTATGTTCGATCGCGAGTTCGGATTCCTCAATCGCCTTCTGGTGGCTCCCCTCTCTAGCCGCTTCTCGATTGTTCTCGCCTCCACCATCTATATTGTCAGTCTCAGTTTCCTGCAAACCGCTGTGATTATGGCCGCCGGAACCGTCATGGGGGCAGGACTTCCGGGACTGGCTGGCTTGGGTGCGATCGCCCTGTTCCTCTTTTTCCTCATCCTGGGTGTCACCGGCTTAAGTCTCGGCTTAGCCTTTGCGCTTCCGGGCCATGTGGAACTGATTGCAGCCATTTTCGTCACGAACTTACCACTTCTGTTTGCCAGTACTGCCCTGGCGCCTCTATCCTTTATGCCAGGTTGGTTACAAGTGATCGCCAGTCTCAACCCGCTCAGCTACGCCATTGAGCCAATTCGCTATCTCTATCTCCATGACAGTTGGAGCCTCGGTAGTATCGTCATGGAAGCTCCCTTTGCTGATATTAGCTTCGGCGCGGCTTTGCTGGTGTTGTTTGTCTTTGCGATCGCGGCGTTAGCCCTAATTCAACCCCTACTCCGTCGTCGCTTCGCCTAAGTCTCGATTCCCTTCGTCAATCCCCGTTTAGGAGGATCTGTTTATGAATCCCTTACGTTCTCTCGTTAGCACTTCCCTCACCCTCGTCGCCTTGGCCAGCAGTCTGGTTCTAGCGACGAGCGCCCAGGCCCAAAGCTCCCGCGATGTCCCTTCTAATGACCCCTTCCGCGATAGTGCCAACACCGGCGATCGCGACCCCATGCAAGGGGAAGGTGGCCTGGATATGTTAGACATCATCCACCGCAGCAACTTAAGCGGCGGTCAAACCCTCGAAGACTTCCGTTCTGGACAAGAAGGTCGTCTCAACCATGCTGCCGATGACTTTCGTCGCCGTCAACTCGAACTCATCCGCCAACAAAATGCCATCTCAACCGATGAGTTAGAGTCCCCCAATCCCGAAAACTAACTTCAGTTGCATACCATAAAAAAAGATGGGAGTCAACCCCCCATCTTTTTTTATGGTTATTGAAGTAGATGAACCCCAACGACAACGGTTGGGAGCCATGTTTGGGTTATATCCCAACTCCCACCTACCCCTTCTAGGAATTGATGCCATAGGGAACCGAAGGCACAAAGCTCGGAACCACCACATCA